>DATHJM010000072.1:0-11457 GCA_035489775.1 Burkholderiales bacterium | reverse complement strand
AGGTGATCCCGGGCAATATGAGGTGGGACTTGGGCGGGGCGAGCACGGTTCCGTTCCTGACGATAAAGACATTGCTCGCCGAGGCTTCCGTGAGCTCGCCGTCGCGCACCAGGATCGCCTCGACGCAGCCCTGGTCTGCGGCGAGGGTGCGCAGCATGCAATTGCCCAACAGCGAAGTCGACTTGATGTCGCAGCGCAGCCACCGGAAATCCGGCAGCACGATCGCCTTGGCGCCCTTCTCGACGAGCTCCGCGGAAGGGGTCACGAGCTCGCTCGCCATCAGAAAAACCGTGGGTTTGATGCCTTTGGGGAAAGCATGATCCCGCTTGGCCGCGCCGCGGGTGACCTGCAGATAGACATTCTGGTCTTCCCAGGGATTGCCCGCGATGATCTTCCCGATCAGCTCGATCCACTTCGAAGTCGGATGCGGATTGGCGAGGCGAATCGCGTCCAGGCTCCCCTGGAGCCGGGCAAGATGCTCCCCGAGGCGAAACGGCCGCCGGGAATACACCGGGATCACCTCGTAGACCCCGTCCCCGAAGATGAAACCGCGATCCAGGACGGAGATCGTTGCCTTTTCGATCGGCATGAACTCGCCGTTGAGATGAATCATTCGCTTTTCCTCATCTGAACCACAGCCGCACCGAATCCCAGGTCCTCGCGAAGAGTCCCGCGGCCGCGACGCTCTCCAGCGCTATCACCGGATACTCTGCCAGCGGCTTGCCGTCGTGCGACACGCGCAGCGTCGCGACCCGCTGGCCCGCTTCGAGGGGCGCGATCAGCGGCTGCTGGCTCACGAGCTCCGCCCGCAGCTGGTCGGCGGTGCCTTTGGGTACCGTGACGTACAGGTCCGCCGCGACGCCTGCCTTCAGCTCGCGCTCGCTGCCTTTCCATACCTGGAGCTTGCCGATCGCATCACCCTTCTGGTACAGACGCAGGGCGTCATAGGACTGGAACCCGAAGTTGAGCAGCTTCTGACTCTCCCGGGCGCGCAGACGCTCGGACGCCGTTCCTATGACCACCGACACCAGCCGTCGCCCGCCGCGGCGTGCCGAGGCGATGAGGCAGTAACCGGCGCTTTCGGTATGCCCGGTTTTCACCCCGTCCACGTTCGGGTCGAGCCACAGGAGCTGGTTGCGGTTGCGTTGCGTGATGTCGTTGTAGCGGTATTCGCGTTCCGAATACAGCTTGTAGTACTCGGGATAGTCACGGATCAAGGCGGAGGCGAGGAGCGCGAGATCGCTGGCCGTCGAATAGTGTCCGGGGCCGGGCAGCCCGCTCGAATTCGTGAAATTCGTGTCTTTCATGCCGAGTCGGCCGGCCTCGCGGTTCATGCGTTCCACGAACACGGGTTCCGAGCCCGCGACGGCTTCGGCAAGAGCGATCGAGGCGTCGTTGCCCGACTGGATGATCATTCCGCGCAGCAGCTCTTCGACCGTGACCGGCTTGCGCGGCTCGATGAACATGCGCGAGCCGCCCGCGTGCCATGCGCGCTCCGACACCCGGATCGTCTGGCCGAGGGCGAGCGACCTGCCCTGCAGCGCCGCGAAAGCGAGGTATGCGGTCATGAGCTTGGTGAGCGATGCCGGCTCGATGCGCTCCCTCGGATTGCGGCTTGCGATCGCTTGTCCGCTGGTTGCGTCCAGGAGCAGCCACGCGCGCGCATCCACGGCGGGGGGCTGCGGCGCGGCGGCGAGCGCTGCGCCGGACAGCAGCAGAGGAAGACAGGCGGCGAGGCGACGTAACATGAGATCGCGAAGGATTATACCGGCGGCGGCGCCTGCCGCCCGCGCGCTGCCGCCGAACCTCGCGCCAGGATGGCCTCCACTTCCACGTGCGTGCTGCCGGCGTTGACATAACCGAGCTTGTACGCGGCCGCGTAGGACAGATCGATGATGCGGTCGGAGTGGAACGGCCCGCGGTCGTTGATGCGCACGACGACGCTGCGGCCGTTCGAAAGATTGGTCACGCGCGCGTAGCTGGGGATGGGCAGGATCGTATGCGCTGCTGTCATCGCGTACATGTCGTAGCGCTCGCCGCTGGAGGTGCGTTTTCCGTGAAACTTGCGCCCGTACCAGCTCGCGATGCCGCGCTGGCGGTAGGGCGTGAGGGACTGGTAGGGAACGTATTTTCTGCCCAAGACGCTGTAGGGGCTGTTGGCGCCCGGATTGAGCGGCTCGGAGCGGGGTCGTGCGTCGGCGATTCTGTCGGGGTTGCCCGGGAGCGGTCCGCCGGGGCCGTCGTCGCCGGTGTCCCCGATGTGCCTCGGCTGGAGAGTACAGCCGACGAAGGCAGCAAGCGCGAATGCCACGAGCAGCAACGCCCGCGCCGCGCACGCGGCGGCGTAAGATCGGTCAGGCCTTTTCACGATTGGACGAGCGCGCGGTGATGCTGGATGCTCATCAATATGCCGATGCCGAGAAACAGCGTCACGAGTGAAGTGCCCCCGTAGCTGATGAGCGGCAGCGGCACCCCGACGACGGGCAAGAGGCCGCTGACCATGCCCATGTTGACCGCAGCGTAGGTGAAGAAGGTGAGGGTGATCGAGCCCGCGAGCAGCCGCGTGAAGAAAGTCGGCGCGTTGGCCGCGATCATCAGCCCGCGCATGATGAGCGCGAGGTAGAGCACGAGCAGGAGGGTCGCGCCGATCAGCCCGAATTCCTCGGAATACACCGCGAAAATGAAATCGGTGGCGCGTTCCGGAATGAACTCGAGATGCGTCTGGGTGCCCCCCAGCCAGCCCTTGCCGGTGATTCCGCCGGAGCCCACGGCGATGGTGGACTGGATGATGTGATAGCCCGCACCGAGCGGATCGGAGGCGGGGTCGAGCAGGGTGAGAAAACGCCTGCGCTGGTAGTCGTGCAGCACGCCCCACAGGACAGGCAGGCTCGCGAGTACGGCGGCGGAGCCGCCTGCGATCAATTTCCACGACAGGCCCGCAAGGAAGATCACGTAGAAGCCGGCCGCGGCGACCAGCAGCGCCGTTCCCAGATCGGGCTGGCGAGCGATCATTGCGGTCGGCACCGCGAGCAGCAAGATCGCGACCGCGTATTCGCGAAGCCGGAGCGTCGCCTCGTGCCGGTGAAAGTACCGGGCGAGCATAAGCGGCATCGCGATCTTCATGAGCTCGGAGGGCTGGACGCTGCCGAATCCGAGCGGAAGCCACCGGCGCGCGCCGTTTCTCACGTCGCCGAACAAGGCAACGCCGGCGAGCATCACCAGGACCAGCACGAAGGCCGGGATCGCGTAGCGCATGAAAACCTGCGACGGAATCTGGGCCGCGACCCACATCAGCGCGAGCGCCAGGAGGACGTTGAGGGCCTGCGCGCCGACGCGTCCTTGCGCCTGGAAGGCGGCGCTGTAGAGGGTGGCGAAGCCGATCACGAGGAGACAGCACACGATGGCGAACAGCGGCCCGTCGACCTTTTCCGTCAGCCGCTCGAAGAGGCGTCTAATCATTGTCTTCGTCCGCTTCCGGCGCGGGCGGCGCCGGCTCGTCGGGCCCGCCGAGCAAGGACGGGACCTCCGCCTGCTTGTCGGTGCGCTTGACCGGTTCCACCGGCTTGTCGACGCGCTTGCCGAGCAGGTAGTAGTCGAGCACCTTGCGCGCGACAGGTGCGGCCGAGCGCGCTCCGAAACCGGCGTTCTCCACCAGCACGGCGAGCGCGATCTGCGGATTCTCCACGGGCGCAAAGGCGATGAAGAGCGCGTGGTCGCGCAGATGCTCGGCAACCGTAGCCTCGGAGTATTTCTCATTCTTGCTGAGCGCCACGACCTGGGCGGTGCCCGTCTTGCCGGCGCTCACGTAGCTTGCGCCGGCGAAGGCGCGCGCCCCGGTGCCTTCCTTGTTGACCCCGACCATGGCGCGCTTGATCACTTCCAGGTTCCGGGCCTTGAGGGGAATGGTCTTGGAGGCCTGAGGCTGTACGTACGCGCGCTCGCCCGTTATCGGGTTCTCGATGTAGTTGACCAGATGCGGGCGGAACATCACCCCGTCGTTGGCGAGCGTCGCGACGGCCTGCGCCAGCTGCAGCGGGGTGTAGGAGTTGTAGCCTTGGCCGATTCCCACGCTGATGGTCTCCCCCGGGAACCATCGTTGCTGCCCCGGCGTCTTGAACCGCTTCATCTTCCACTCCGGAGAGGGCAGCACGCCTACGAACTCGCCTTCGATATCGATTCCCGTGCGGCTCCCGAAACCGAACTGACCGATGAAGCGCGCGATATTGTCGATGCCGAGGTCGTTGGCGAGCATGTAATAGTAAGTGTCGCAGGACACCACGATCGACTTGTACATGTCCACCACGCCGTGGCCGCCCGCGGTGGCGTCGCGGAACCGGTTATTGCCGAAGAGGAAGTAGCCCGGATCGAAGATCGTCTGCGACGGCGTCCTCGTTCCCAGTTCGAGCGCGGCGAGCGCCATGTAGGGCTTGAAAGTCGACCCCGGCGGGTAAAGACCGGTGAGCGCGCGGTCGTTGAGGGGCTTGTCGAGCGAATTGTTGAGTGCATCCCAGTTCTCCTGATCGATGCCGTCGATGAAGAGGTTGGGGTCGTAGCCCGGCCTGGATACGAAGGCGAGTATTGCTCCGCTGGTGGGCTCGATCGCGACGAGCGCCCCGCGGTTTTCGCCGAAAGCGCGTTCGGCGGCTTCCTGCAGGCGAATGTCCAGCGTGAGCGACAGATTGTTTCCAGGGACGGGCGCCGTGCGCGGCGCGAGCTTCTGCACGTTTTTTTCGCCGGGCATGATGCGTCCCCCGGCGTCCGTTTCGACTTGCTCGAAGCCGGTCGTGCCGTGAAGCGCGCGCTCGTAGCTTTGCTCCAGGCCCGTTTTCCCGATATGGTCGGTACCCTTGTAGTTGCCCGATTCGTCGGACTCTTCGATGCGCTCCAGGTCGCGGTCGTCGATCCGGCTGATGTAACCGAGGACGTGCGAGGCGACCTCGCCCAGGGGATACTGCCGGAACAGCCTTCCCTTGATGTCCACGCCGGGAAGACGGTAGCGGTTGACCGCGAGCTTGGCCACCTCCTCGTCGGTAAGGCGGGTTCGAATCGCCAGGGTGTCGCGCCCTTTGCTTTCGTCCCGCAGACGCTGGAAGCGCCGGCGGTCCTTCGGCTGGATATCGACGATGGCCGCGAGTTCGTTGATCGTGGCTTCGAGATCGGCGATCTTGCTGAAGGTGAGCTCCAGGGTGTAGGCGGAGTAGTTGCGGGCGAGCACCACGCCGTTGCGGTCGAGAATGAGCCCCCGGTTGGGCGGATTCGGGACGATCGAAATGCGGTTGTCCTCGGCCTTGGTGTCGTAGTACTGGTGCTGGATGACCTGCAGGTAGAAAAAGCGCGCGAACAGGAGCGTGAATGCGGCGAGCACGACGATCCCGGCGACGCCCAGGCGCAGCTGGAAATAGTGCAGCTCCCGCTTGGTGTTTCGAATCTCCGTGAGGCGCATGAGGCTCTAGATCGGCCGGTTTTCGTCCACGCTCCCGGGTCTGCGCTGCGGCAGGAGAAGCAGAAATGTGGCGCTGGGCCACAGCGCCGCGGCGATGAAGCTTCCCACGAAATAGGTCAACCCCGGGAACGCCCCGCCTGCGACAAGGCGCACGGCTAGCATCAGCAACTGGCTTGCGAGCAGCAACACCAGCACGTGCGCGGCTTGCCGCCACAGCGAGAACCACAGAATGCGCCGGTGCAGGCTGATCGCAGCGAAGGCGAGAAAAGCGTATGCGAAGGCATGTTGCCCGAGGAGCGCCCCGTTCCCCGCGTCCATCACGAGCCCAACGAACCACGCGATGCCGATGCCCATCTTGCGGGGCTGGTGCACGCACCAGAACGTGAGCACGAGCGCAACCATGTCGGGCAGCCCGATGACGTCGCGCCACGGCAGCAGGTTGAACAGCAAGGCGAGCACGAGGGTGAACGCCATATAGGCCAACCTCACGGGAAGCAGGATGCGCTGCGGCTGCTCGAAGAAAGACACTAGCTTTCCCTCGCGCTCATTCGCGCTTTCTGGCGCGCTTTTGCTTGGGAAGCTTGCCCGCCACGGATTCCGTTTCGATGGAGGCGGACGGGCGGTTCGCTTCCCGGGACAGCACCAGCACTTGCCGGTTCTGGTCCGTGCCGGCGATGGGTATGCAGGTGATCTTTGCGAACGAATAGGCTGCGTCGCTCTCGATGCGCGAGACCTTCGCCACCGGAAGGCCGGCCGGAAAAGTGCCGTCGATGCCCGAGGTCACGAGCACGTCGTCGGCCATCACGTCGGCGTTCGAAGCCGTCCAGCTCAAGTCGAGCGTGCCCTTCTCCCCGCCGCCGTAGATGACCGCACGCAAGCCGTTCCTCAAGACTTGCACCGGCGTCCTCTGCTCCTTGTCCGTGATCAGAGTGACTTCGGAGAGCAGCGGATACACGCGCGTCACCTGTCCGAGGACGCCGATGTCGTCGATGACCGCCTGTCCCGGCTGGATGCCCTGCTGGCTGCCCTTGTCGAGGATCACCTTGCGCGAGAAAGGATCGCGCCCCTGATACAGGATCTCCGCCAGGGTGGAGTGACGCGGCAGGCGCTCGCGCGCCTCGAGCAATCGCCTCAGCTGCGCGTTTTCGGCGCGCAGCGCTTCGTTCGTCAAAAGTTCGTTCGCCGCCAGCAGCTGCTTTGCCTTGAGTTGCTCGTTCTCCTGCTTGAGCGACACCTGTGTCGTGAAGAATCCGGAGGAAGCGTTGAACAGCTCCACCGGAGCGAGCGCCACGCGCTGCAGCGGATAGGCAAGCAGGGCGACGACCTGGCGCAGGGACTCGGCGTAGCGGAAACGCGCGTCCAGCACCATCAGAAGAACCGCGAGACACGCGAAAAACCCCAGCCGCACGAGCAGCGCGGGACCGCGGATGAAAAACGGCGGCGGCTGGTAACTCATGGGACGGGGGGCGGGGCTTTGAGCGGCCTGGGCGATGCAAACCCGTTACGAACACACGTGCAGCACTCGCTTTTCCCAGTCTCGAGCCCCGGATTCCCCACCCTATTCGCTTGCGAAGATGCTCCCCAGCTTGTCCATTCTTTCCAGCGCCTTGCCCGAGCCGCGCACGACGCAAGTGAGCGGATCGTCCGCGACGATCACGGGCAGTCCCGTTTCTTCCATGAGAAGGCGATCGAGGTCGCGCAAGAGCGCACCGCCGCCGGTAAGCACCATGCCTTTTTCGGCGATGTCGGCGCCGAGCTCAGGCGGCGTCTGCTCCAGCGCCGATTTCACCGCGCCCACGATCTGGTTGAGCGGTTCGGTGAGCGCTTCCAGGATCTCGTTCGAGGAAATGGTGAAGCTTCTCGGAATGCCTTCGGCGAGGTTGCGGCCCTTCACTTCCATCTCGCGCACTTCCGACCCGGGGAAGGCCGAGCCGATCTCCTTCTTGACGTTTTCCGCGGTGGTGTCTCCGATGAGCATTCCGTAGTTGCGGCGGATGTAGTTGACGATCGCTTCGTCGAACTTGTCCCCGCCTACGCGCACCGAGCCCGAATAGACCATTCCGCCGAGAGATATGACGCCGACTTCCGTCGTTCCGCCGCCTACGTCCACCACCATCGAGCCCGTGGCTTCGGCGACCGGCAGGTCCGCGCCGATCGCCGCCGCCATCGGCTCCTCGATCAGGAACACCTGGCTCGCGCCGGCCTCTATGGCCGCTTCGCGGATCGCGCGCCGCTCGACCTGCGTCGAGCCGCAGGGCACGCAGATGATGATGCGGGGGCTGGGCGAGAAAAGGCGGGACTCGTGCACCTTCTTGATGAACTGCTTCAACATCTGCTCGGTAACGGTGAAGTCGGCGATCACGCCGTCCTTCATCGGGCGTATCGCGGTGATATTGCCCGGGGTCTTGCCGAGCATCAGCTTGGCTTCCCTGCCGACGGCTTGAATGGTTTTCTTGCCGTTGGGGCCGCCTTCCTGGCGGATTGCGACGACTGAAGGCTCGTCGAGCACGATGCCTTTGCCCCGCACGTAAATCAGCGTATTGGCCGTGCCCAGGTCAATCGCCATGTCATCCGAAAAGTATCCACGCAAAAAGCCGAACATCCTGCTGATTTCCTTAGGAAAGGGGGTTCTCGACTGCGCTATAATACAACAAATAAATTTCCGCTTTAAGCGATTTTTCATGCCGCTGTCCATAGACGACGTCCGCCGCATCGCGGAGCTGGCCCGAATCGGCATCAGCGACGCGGAAGCCCGGGCCGTCCAGGCCCAGTTGAACGACATCTTCGAAATGATCGGGCGGATGCAGAAGGTCGACACCGAGGGGGTCGAGCCGATGTCGCATGCTCATGGGTCGGCGCTGCGCCTGCGCGAGGACAAAGTGACCGAGGGGGACCAAAGGGAGCAGTTCCAGTCGGTGGCCCCGCAGGTCGAAGCGGGTCTGTATCTCGTTCCCAAAGTCATTGAGTAAAGCTGGATGGGCGAAGGCGTGAAGGGTGAGGGGTAACGGGTGCTGAACGCCTCGCTCAAGGGACTTTCCGCCGCGCTCGCGCAAAAAAAAATCTCGAGCGTCGAGCTGACACAGCTCTTTCTGAATCGAATCGAGAAACTGAATCCCGCGCTCAACGCGTTCATTACCGTGGACGCGGCGAAGAGCCTCGCGCAGGCGCGCACCGCCGACGCGCGCATCGCGAAGGGCGGCGCGCAGCCGCTCGCCGGAATTCCGGTCGCGCACAAGGATATTTTCGTGGCCAAGGGGTGGCTCACCACCTGCGGCTCGAAGATGCTGTCGAACTTCACCGGTCCCTATGACGCGAACGTGATCGAGCGCTTCAACGACGCGGGCGCGGTGATCCTCGGCAAGACCAACATGGACGAGTTCGCGATGGGATCCTCGACCGAAACTTCGTTCTACGGTCCGGCGAGAAATCCCTGGGACCAGGCGTACGTGCCCGGAGGTTCCTCGGGCGGCTCGGCCGCGGCGGTCGCCGCGCGCATGGCGCCGGCGGCCACGGGAACGGATACCGGCGGCTCGATCCGCCAGCCGGCGGCGCTGTCGGGGCTATCGGGCTTGAAGCCGACGTACGGGCTCGTTTCGCGCTACGGCATGATCGCCTTCGCCTCCAGCCTCGACCAGGGCGGTCCGATCGCGAAAAGCGCCGAAGACCTCGCGCTGCTTCTCAACGTCATGGCCGGGTTCGATGCGCGCGATTCGACCTCGGTCGAGCGCGCTCGCGAAGACTATGCCCGGGATCTCGAGAAACCGCTGGCGGGCCTGCGCATCGGCGTGCCCAAGGAGCATTTTGGCGAAGGGCTTGCCGCCGACGTGGGCAAGGCCGTCGAGGCGGCGCTCAAGGAGTTCGAGAAGCTCGGCGCAAAGCGCGTCCCGATCGGCCTGCCGAACAGCGGCCTTTCGGTGCCGGCGTACTACGTCATCGCGCCGGCGGAGGCCTCGTCCAATCTGTCGCGCTTCGACGGCGTGCGCTACGGCTACCGCGCCAAGGACTCGGACTACGTCCACATCGCGGATATGTACGCCCGCACGCGTGCGGAGGGCTTCGGCGCCGAAGTGAGGCGCCGCATCCTGATCGGCACCTACGTGCTCTCGCATGGCTACTACGATGCCTACTATCTCAAGGCACAGAAGATCCGGCGGCTGATCGCAAACGATTTCGCGGAGGCTTTCAAACTCTGTGACCTTGTGGTCGGACCGACCACGCCGACGGTGGCGTTCAAGATAGGCGCCAAGGCCGCCAATCCGGTGCAGATGTACCTGAACGACATCTATACGATCCCCGCCAATCTCGCCGGCTTACCGGCCATGTCAATCCCATGCGGATTTGGGAAGGACAATCTTCCGGTGGGTTTGCACATCGTCGGGAACTACTTCTCCGAGGCGAGAATGCTGAACGTCGCCCATCAGTATCAGAAGGCGACGGACTGGCACAAGCGCGAGCCCGCCGGGATCCAGGCATGAACTGGGAAATCGTTATCGGCCTCGAGACGCATGCTCAGCTCTCCACGGCCTCGAAGATGTTCTCGGGCGCATCGACCGCCTTCGGCGCGGCGCCCAATACGCAGGCGAGCGCGGTGGATATCGCACTGCCCGGCGTGCTGCCGGTCGCGAACAAGGCTGCGGTCGAGCGCGCGATACGATTCGGGCTCGCGGTGAATGGAGGCGACCCCAAAAACATCAACCGCCGTTCGGTGTTCGCGCGTAAGAACTATTTCTATCCGGATCTCCCGAAGGGCTACCAGATCAGCCAGTACGAGCTGCCTATCGTGAAGGGTGGAGAGATCGCGATATTTTCGCCAACGCGGGGCGAAATCAAGATTCGCCTTACGCGTGCGCATCTTGAGGAGGACGCTGGGAAGTCGGTACACGGCGATGACGTCTCCGGGCTTGTTGGAGCGGCCAAGGTAGGCGAGATGACTGTCGGCAGCCGTTGGTTCAAGTATTCCGCCATTGATCTCAACCGTGCGGGTATACCGCTGCTAGAGATCGTCTCCGAGCCCGAGATGCAATCAGCTGAAGAAGCCGTCGCGTATGCGAAGACCTTACACACGTTGGTCCGCTGGATCGGCATCTGCGACGGCAACATGCAAGAGGGTTCGTTCCGCTGCGACGCCAACGTCTCGGTCCGGCGTCCCGGCGCACCGCTGGGAACACGCTGCGAGATCAAGAACCTCAATTCCTTCCGCTTTCTTGAGCGCGCGATCGACTACGAGGCAAAGCGCCAGATCGAAGTGCTGGAAGACGGCGGCAGGATCATTCAGGAGACCCGTCTTTACGATTCCGACCGCGACGAGACATGCTCGATGCGCGCCAAGGAAGAGGCGCATGACTACCGCTATTTTCCCGATCCGGATCTGCCGCCGCTCGTGGTGGGCGAAGAGTGGCTGGAGCGGGTGCGGAATGAGTTGCCGGAATTGCCGCACGTCAAACGCAAGTACTATCAGGAAAAGTTATTGCTCTTCGAACAAGATGCCGAAGCTCTTACATCATCGTTAGAAGTTTCTCAGTACTTTGAAGCAGTTCTAGGAGAGCTAAGAAAGATTGCTGGGATTCCATATGGTTTGCAGAAACCAGATGTTGCGAACAGCAAGCACGTTGCAAATTGGATTATTAATGATATTAGTAGTTATCTGAACCGAGACAACATCTCGATTACTCAATGCCCGGTATCACCTCTTCAACTTGCCCAACTACTGGCACGAATTTTCGACAATACGCTTTCGAGCAAGACGGCCAAGGAAGTATTCGACGCGATGTGGATGCCGTTCGCACAGCATGACTGGCCGACTCCTCCCTCGAAGCCTCAGATACAACCGACAGACATTCCACCGAACTTGCTCACTTCTACGCTCAGGCCCGCCGTCGACGAGATCATCGAAAAACGCGGCCTGAAACAGATCAGCGATGCCGGCGCGATCGAAAAAATCGTCGACCAAGTCCTCGCCGCGAACGCGAAGCAGGTCGAGGACTACCGCGCCGGGAAGGAAAAGGCGTTCAACT
>DATHJM010000071.1:0-4145 GCA_035489775.1 Burkholderiales bacterium | reverse complement strand
CGCTGGTTGCTTGCGTACGAGGGTGCCGCTCGCTGAAGCAATGAACGCGGACAACGCCGCGCTCCTGGACGAATTCTGCGATGCCGTCTGGCTCGAGGACGGCCTTGCGAAAAACACGCTCGAATCCTATCGCCGCGATTTGAGAATGTTCGCCGATTGGCACGAGCGGCAGGGCCGCGCCTCGCTGCTGGGCGCGACCGAAGCCGATCTCGCCGAGTATTTCGCCTGGCGTTATTCGGAGCGCTCCCCCGGGAGGAAGCACGGCATCCGCTCGAGCACCCAGGCGCGGCTGCACTCGAGCCTCAAGCGCTTCTACCGTTTCCTCGCGCGCGGGCGGCGTATCGAAATCGATCCCACGCTCAAGCTCGATCCTCCGAAGAAGCCGCCGCGCTTTCCAAAGGCGCTCTCGGAGCTCGACGTCGAAGCGCTGCTCGCGCAGCCGGACCCGGGAACGCCGCTGGGGCTCCGCGACCGCGCCATGCTGGAAGTGCTGTACGCGAGCGGGCTGCGCGTCTCGGAGCTCGTTCGCCTGAAGCTCGCCGAAGTCAGCTTCGACATGGGCGTGGTGCGCGTTTTCGGCAAGGGCTCGAAGGAGCGTCTCGTGCCTCTCGGCGAGGAGGCGCTCGCCTGGCTCTCGCGCCATTTGAAGGAAGGCCGACCCGCGCTGTTGAGGAAACGGGCCAGCGACTATGTATTCGTCACGGGGCGCGGCACGCCCATGACGCGGCAGGCCTTCTGGCACCTGGTCAAGAAGCGCGCCGGGGCGGCACTCCCGGGCAAATCGCTATCTCCCCACACTCTGCGCCACGCCTTCGCCACGCATCTGCTCAACCACGGCGCCGATCTGCGCGTCGTGCAGCTCCTGCTCGGTCACGCCGATATCTCGACCACGCAGATTTACACCCACGTGGCGCGCGAGCGGCTGAAGGCCCTGCACCAGAAACACCACCCGCGGGGGTGAACCGGACGGAGAAATGCTCAAACGGATTACGGCCTGCTTCGCTCGATCGTCACGCCCACGCGCTGCGCCTCGCGCAGCGCGCCGAGCTTGGCGACGCTCACCTTGACGTGCGGCGCCTTGAAGTCCTCAAGGATGAGACCGGCGATGCTTTCGGCGAGATTTTCGACGAGGCCGAAACGCTCTTTTGCGAGGAGCGCGCGAACGTGTTCCACTACGACGCCGTAGTCGACGGTATCCGCGACCTTTCGCGTCTTGAACACCGCGTCACCCGCAGGCAGAGCGATCTCGAGATCGAGCTCGATCGTCTGCGGGGCGATTTTCTCGTGGCGGTAAAGCCCGATCCAGGCCTGCAGGCGCAGCTGGCGGATGAAAATGGTGTCCAAGGCGTGGTGGCGTTAAACTTTGCCTCCAATTCTAGAGTAAGGCCATGGCTACTGCAGCCTTCGTCCTCATCGCCTACCTGATCGGCTCGCTGTCTTTCGCCGTCATCGTGAGCCGTGCCTTTGGGCTTCCTGATCCGCGCTCGTACGGCTCAGGCAATCCCGGCGTGACCAACGTGTTGCGCACGGGCAAGAAGCTCGCGGCGCTTCTCACGCTCATCGGCGACGGCGGAAAAGGCTGGCTCGCCGTGTTCCTCGCGGCGCGCTACGCCGCCGGTTACGGCGTGGACGAGGCGGGCGTCGCGGCCTGCGCGGTCGCGGTGTTCCTCGGCCATCTGTTCCCGGTGTTCTTCGGCTTCAGGGGCGGTAAGGGAGTGTCCACCGCAGGCGGCGTCCTGTTCGCGATCGACTTGTGGCTGGGTCTTGCGGCGCTTGCGACCTGGATCATCGTCGCGTTCTTTTTCCGCTATTCCTCGCTTGCGGGGATAGGAGCGGCTGTGTTCGCGCCGCTCTACTATTTTTTCCTGTTCGGGGCGAGAGACGTGCTGCCCGCTCTGATCTTCATTTCGACTCTGCTCGTCTGGCGCCACAGGACGAACATCCTCAATCTGGCCGCCGGGAAGGAACGCCGCATCGGCGAAAAGCGGGACTCGGCAAGCGCCTGAAGGCCGATCAGGCGGGCGCTACGCTTGCAAGGTCCCAGCGCGGCCTGACTGTGAATCCGTGTGGAAGCGCCCGGTCCGGCTTGGCGCCTTTCAACCGCAGGCTTCCTGCCAGCGCAATCATCGCGCCGTTGTCGGTGCAGAATTCCATTGCCGGGTAGAACACGCTGAATTTGTCGCGCGACGCGGCGGCGTCGAGCAAGGCGCGCAGGCGCACATTGGCGCCGACGCCCCCCGCTACGACAAGCCGGCTCAAGCGCGTTTTGCGCATCGCCGCGAGCGCTTTCGCAACCAGGACATCGGCCACTGCCTCCTGGAACGCAGCTGCCACATCGGCGCGCGTCTGCTCGTCGAGCGCACGCGTGCGCGTGAGCGTCACGACCGCCGTCTTCAACCCGCTGAAGCTGAAGTTGAGGTCCCCGCGTTTTTCCAGCTGCTCGAGCATCGGGCGTGGAAACGCGAAGCGCTCGGCTCTGCCGCGCTCTGCGAGTTTGGCGAGCGCGGGTCCACCCGGGTAGCCGAGCCCGAGCAATTTTGCCGTCTTGTCGAAAGCTTCTCCCGCGGCGTCGTCCAGCGTTTCCCCCAGCATCTCGTACTCCCCGACTCCCGACACGCGCATCAGCTGGGTGTGTCCTCCCGAAATCAGCAGCGCGACAAACGGGAAGGACGGCGGGTTCCTCTCGAGCAGCGGCGAAAGCAGATGCCCCTCCAGATGATGCACGCCGATTGCCCGGATTCCGAGACCGAACGCAAGGCTGTTCGCAACGGCGGCGCCCACCAGCAGCGCTCCCGCGAGGCCAGGGCCCTGGGTGTACGCGACCGCGTCCAGGTCCGATTCCCCGGCAGCGGCCTCGTGCAGGACTTCGCGGATGAGAGGGAGCAGGCGCCGAATGTGGTCCCGCGAAGCGAGCTCCGGCACGACGCCGCCGTATGCGTCGTGCAGCGCCACCTGCGAATGCAGCGCGTGCGCGAGCAGGCCGCGCGCCGTGTCGAAGAGCGCGACGCCGGTTTCGTCACAGGAGGTCTCGATACCCAAAACGAGCATGATTTTTCAGCGTTCTTAGGATTGTCGTGTCAGCAGGCAGTCAGCATGTTCATCTAAAATCGCGCCCTCACATGTTTGCACGAATACGGGTCCTCGTGCTCGCTTCGAGTGGGAAACTGAGGTTTATCGGGTATGAATCGAACGGATTTTTTTATTGCGTTGATAGGGTTTTCAGTGCTGGTGGCTGGATGCGAGAAGGGGTCAACAGCCGTCACGGCATCAGAGTCGAAGACTTCTCCTGATGCCGGCGCACGCGCGGCAGACGTAGCGAAGGCGCAGAAGCAGTACCTCTCCATCGAGGCAGTCGCGATTTCCCAGGCCGTCGATCTGCTCGAGCTGCCGGGCCGCGTGACGTTCCGTCCGCAGGCGCAATCGGCTGTCGGCGCCACGACGGCCGGGCGCGTCGTTGCCGTGCTGGTTCAGGCTGGGCAATTAGTCAAGGCCGGGACGGAGCTCTTGACCATCGAAAGCGCCGACGCAGGAACCGCGCGCGCAACGCTCGATCAGGCGGCCACGAGGCTGGGCAGCGCCGAGAGCGTCTTCAGGCGCCAGGTCGAGATGGTGGAAAAAGGCGTCGGCCTGGAGTTCGAACGACAGGAAGCCGAAGCGCGGCTGAAGGAAGCGCGCGCAGAGTATGAGCGGGCGCGAAGCGCCGCAGACTTGATCGGATCCGGTCAAGGCATACGGGTTACCGTTCGGGCACCCGCGGACGGCGTGGTGATAACGATTCGCACGGCGGTCGGCGCGACCGTCACACCCGGCGGCGAAGCGCTGTTGGAGCTCGGCGATCCGACCCGGCTGCAGGTGGTCGCGCAAGTAGCGGAAAGCGATCTGCGCCGAATTGCCGTCGGCCAGGAAGCCGAGGTGGAACTGCCGGGGCTCGCCGCCCGCGTCGCAGCCCGGGTCGAGAATTTCAACCCGCGCGTGGATCCGGAATCACGTCGCACCCAAGTGTATCTCGCGCTTGCGAAGCGGATCGACGGATTGCGTGCCGGAATGATGGCCCAGGTTGCCTTGCGCGCGGGAGCCAACGCAGGCATCTCGGTCCCGGTCTCGGCGGTCCTGATCAAGGACGGCAAACGCCGCGTGGTCTACGT
>DATHJM010000070.1:0-6459 GCA_035489775.1 Burkholderiales bacterium | reverse complement strand
CCGACGACGCGCGAGCGAGCCACGTCATAGGTCTCGGCTTGCAGGACGCGCTGGCTTACGCCATCCCCGGGTTGCCGCTCCACCATCCGGCCGTAATCGTGCAGCGGCAACCCGGGGATGGCGTAAGCCAGCGCGTCCTGCAAGCCGAGACCTATGACGTGGCTCGCTCGCGCGTCGTCGGGGACCGGCAGCCCGAGATCGCGGCAGGCGGCCTGAATGCAGGCGACGATCGTGGGCGCGGAGTCGATCAGCGTACCGTCCCAGTCGAACACCAGCAATGGATAGCGCATCAGCTTCCCAGCGATTCGAGAAAGCGCGACAAGTCTTCGGGAAGCGGCGCATGCAGTTTCAGCGACTCCCCGGAAAGCGGATGCGTGAACGCCAGTTCCCCGGCGTGCAGGAACATGCGCTTCAGGCCCTGCTTCGCCAATCTTCGATTGAGCTCGAAGTCGCCGTACTTGTCGTCCCCCGCGATCGGAAATCCAAGGTGGGTGAGATGGACGCGGATCTGATGGGTACGGCCGGTCAGCAGCTCGGCCGACAGCAGCGTGTAATCGCGGATTTCCCTCTTCCTCCGAAAAACCGTTTGCGACTCTCTGCCCTCGAGGTCGACGCTTACGCGCCGCTCTCCGGAACGGGTAAGAAATTTTTTCAGCGGAAGGCTGACATGCTGCTTGTCGTTGCGCCAGCTCCCCTTCACCAGGGTCAGGTATTCCTTTCTCACCCGGCCTTCGCGCAGCGCGGCGTGCAGCGCAGTCAGTGCCGAGCGTTTCTTGGCGAGGATGAGCAGTCCCGAGGTCTCGCGATCGAGCCGGTGCGCAAGCTCCAGAAACCTGAGTTGCGGTCGGGCAGCCCGCATCTGCTCGATGACCCCGAAGCTGATTCCGCTGCCGCCGTGCACCGCGGTGCCGGCCGGTTTGTCCACGACCAGCAGCGCCTCGTCCTCGTAGACCACGGGCAGATGCAGCGGCGGGGCGGTCTTCTGCGCGCGCGGGGCCAGGCGAATCGGCGGAATCCGCACCCGGTCCCCCGGCTGCAGGCGATAGGTCGCATCGACGCGGCGGCTGTTGACCCTCACCTGGCCGGTGCGCAGGATGCGATAGACATGGCTGCGCGGCACTCCCTTGCAGATGCGAAGCAGAAAGTTATCCACGCGCTGGCCTTCGCTCGCGCTATCGACCTCGACCGCCAGGGCGTTGCTTAAATCCTTCATTTTGTTTATGATCTGCGGGCTGCTTGCGTTGCGGGACGGCTGCTTGTAAGTGCGACGGTGCGAAATTTCGCCCCCAGACAAGACTAGCTACCCTGTCCCCGGTTCCGCCGCTGCTCGAGGCCTAGGCCAAATTTGCGAGCGCACGAACCCGAAGCGAGCAAAGGCGGTTGGTTATCCAACCAGTGATAGTAATTGAACAGCGCGCCAACAGCATATCGGCAGAATATACGGTCCTGCACTGCAGCGACTCAACCCGACAAGCCAGATTACCGCGTTCTCATGATCCCAGGATCGATGATGCGAGACCAGCCTTCACAATAAGGCTCTTGGTTTGTCCTGCCCGTGCGCGCGGGAGAATGAAACAATGAAGCGCATGCTTTTCAATGCGACACAGGCCGAGGAACTCCGTGTCGCGATCGTCGAAGGCCAGAAACTCATAGACCTCGACATCGAATCGGCTGCCAAGGAACAAAGAAAAAGCAACATCTACAAGGGTGTCATCACCCGGGTGGAGCCCAGCCTCGAAGCCGCGTTCGTGGATTACGGCACCGAGCGCCATGGATTTCTTCCCTTCAAGGAGGTCGCGCGACAGTTTTTCAGGGCCGGCGTCGATGTCGGGCGCGCGCGCATCCAGGACGCGCTTTCAGAAGGCCAGGAGCTGATCGTCCAAGTCGAGAAAGACGAGCGCGGCAACAAGGGCGCCGCGCTCACCACCTTCATCAGCCTAGCCGGCCGCTACCTCGTACTCATGCCTAACAACCCGCGCGGCGGCGGCGTGTCGCGCCGCGTGGAAGGCGAGGATCGCGACGAGCTGCGCGAGATCATGGACAAGCTCGACGTGCCCGCCGGCATGAGCATCATCGGCCGCACCGCCGGCATCAGCCGCTCCTACGAGGAGCTGCAATGGGATTTGAGCTACCTGCTCAAGCTCTGGAGCAAGATCGTCGAGGCGACCGAGCCCCTGCGCGATTCTGACGGGAAACTCCTCAACCCGGCGCCGTTCCTGATCTACCAGGAAGGCAGCCTCGTCATCCGCGCCATCCGCGACTACTTCCAGCCCGACATCGGCGAGATCCTGATCGACACCGATCCGATCTTCGAGCAGACGATGGCCTTCATGAGCAACGTCATGCCCGACAACGTGGAACGGGTGAAGCGTTACCGCGACGACGTGCCGCTGTTCTCGCGCTTCCAGATCGAGCATCAGATCGAGACCGCCTACTCGCGCCAGGTGTCGCTCCCTTCCGGAGGCGCGGTGGTGATCGACCACACCGAAGCGCTCGTCTCGATCGACGTCAATTCGGCTCGCGCCACAAAAGGGCACGACATCGAGCAGACCGCGTACAACACCAACGCCGAGGCTGCCGACGAGATAGCGCGGCAATTGCGCTTGCGCGACCTTGGCGGCCTTATCGTCATCGACTTCATCGACATGGAGAACCAGCGCAACCAGCGCGAAGTGGAAACCCGCCTGCGCGACGCGCTGCGCTACGACCGCGCGCGGGTGCAGATGGGCAAGATCTCGCGTTTCGGCCTGATGGAGCTGTCGCGCCAGCGCCTGCGCCCTTCACTCGGCGAGGGCAGCAACATCACCTGCCCGCGCTGCAACGGCACCGGTCACATCCGCGGTACCGAATCCACCGCACTGCATATCCTGCGGATCATCCAGGAAGAAGCGATGAAGGAGAACAGCGCCGCGGTGCACGCCCAGGTGCCCGTGGACGTCGCCACGTTCCTGCTCAACGAAAAGCGCGCCGACATCCATTCGATCGAAGCGCGGCTGAAAGTCAACGTGGTGCTGATCCCGAACACGAATCTCGAGACTCCCAACTACAAGGTCGAACGCCTTCGTCACGACGACCTGAACCAGGCCGATGCGCTGCCGGCGAGCTACAACCTCGTCACCGCGCCGGTCGAGGAAGAAGCAAAGGAACCTGCGGCGCAGGAAGCGCGCCCGCCGCGCCAGCAAGCCGCGGTGCAGGGCGTCACGCCGGAGCGGCCTGCGCCGGTGAGCGCGCAGCAGCCGAAACCCCAGGTGCCGCGTCCGGCCGAACCGCATGCGGAGAGCTTCATCGATCGCATCTTCGGCTGGTTCAAGAGCGACACCACCGCTCCTGCCAGCCCGCCACCTGCGGCGCCGCCAACCCGCGAGCAGCAGCCGCCCCGGCCGGATCGTGGCAACCGCGATCGCGGCGACCGCGACCGCTTTCGCGGGCGCAATCAGCGCCCGGACCAGCGTCAAGGGCGCAACGAGAAGCGCGACCACCGCGGCGAGCGGCCGCAGCGACAGGACCGTCAAGACCGCGGCTCGCGCCCGGAACGCCCATTCGGAGAGCAAAGGCCAGGAGAGCAAAGGCCGGGAGAGCAAAGGCCAGGAGAGCAAAGGGCAGAACAAAGGCCGCCGCGCGGCGACCGTCCCGAGCAACGGCAGGATCGCGCACCCGCGGAACGGCCCGATTCGCGGGAGCAGCGCCCACAGGAGCATGGACGTCCGCCGGTGCCCCACGCGGGGGCAAGCGATCCGCGGGAAACCGATCACGAGCGCAAGCGGCGTCGTCGCGGTGGCCGCGACCGCGGAGAACGGGGTGAACGCCAGGGAAATCCAGCGCCGGCGCCGCGGAACGAGGAAACCCGCACTGCAGTACCTGCGGCTCTCGGCATTCCGACATCGATGCCTGCCCCGGAGGAGTTCATGGCACAGCCCGCTCCGGCCCCGGTTGAGCGCGAGCAGGTACATGAAATTGTGGCCGCCGCTGAAACCCAGCCGGAATACAGGTCTGCCCCTCCAGCTTCAGTGGAGCCGGCGGTTTCATACGCACCGCGCGAGCCGGACCCGGCAGAGATCGAGCGCGCGCTCAAGGAGAGCGGGCTGGAGTTGGTCCAGACGCGCTCGGGCGGTTCGGCCGGGCCGGCGATGGAGCCGGAGCCGAAATTTGTGCCGGCAAAGAGGGACCGCCGGCCGCCTCCTCCCGATCTCGACGAACCCCTCGTTCAGGTGGAAACCGGGCGCGAGCCCCCTACTCCGAAGGTTTGAACCCGGGAACCTTTCGGTCGTTTCGCAAGGATTCCAGCAAGCCCTGCGCCGCGTCTTCGAGCATGTCGAGCACGCGCTCGAACCCCTGCGGCCCGCCGTAGTAGGGATCCGGCACGTCCCGCTCTTTGAAGCGCCGCGCGTAGGACATCATCGTCTTCAGCTTGTGGCCGGCCGACGACCCTGCCATGCGCGAGAGAATCGCGTAGTGATCCTGGTCCATCGCCAGGATCAGGTCGAAACGCTGAAAATCTCCGCCATCGATCCTGCGCGCTCTCAGCGCGCTTAGATCGTAGCCGCGCTTCGCCGCCGCCTTCTGCGCCCGAGGGTCGGGCGGCTCGCCGACATGGTAACCGTGCGTGCCGGCCGAATCGGCCGTCACCGTCTCTGCCATCCCTGCATCGGCAGCCAGCTTTCGAAAAATCGCCTCCGCGGTCGGCGAACGGCAGATGTTTCCCGTGCAGACGAACAAAACGCCGAACTTGTTGCCGGACATCAGTCTTCCCAATATAGAATCCGCCCGTGAGACAGATTTTGGCACTCCTAGGCGCCGGGCTGCTTGTGCTTCGGCCCGAGGTCGGCCTCGCCCAGGACTGGCCCAGCAAGCCCATTCGCGTGATCATTCCTTTTGCCGCTGGAAGCGTTTCGGAAGCGATATTCCGGACCATATCCCCCGGAGTCGAAACGAGCCTCGGCCAGCGTTTTGTCGTGGAGAGCAAGCCGGGCGCCGACGGGGCCATAGGCACGGGCGAGGTGGTGCGTGCCGCGCCGGACGGCTACACCTTGCTGCTCGGGCCGACGGCCGTCTATGCCGTGACGCCTCACATGTTCAAGAACCTCGGTTTCGATCCGCTGGTCGCGCTCGATCCGATCTCTCTGCTCGCCGACGCCCCGCTGCTCGCGGTGATCGGGGCAAACGTTCCCGCGAAAACACTCAAGGAGCTCGCCGAATACGTGAGCGCCAATCCGGGCAAGTTCAACTACGGCTCTCCGGGCTCCGGCTCGCCCGCGCATCTCACCGGCGCGGCCTTTTCGCAGCAAACCGGAAACTCGATGGTCTACGTTCCGTACAAGGGCACGCCCCCGATGGTCCAGGCGCTGCTCGCCGGAGACATCCAGGTTGCGTTTCCCACCTTGACCGGGATCATAGGGCCTGTAAAAGCCGGCAGGCTCAAAGTGCTCGCGGTGATGGCGCGACAGCGCATGGCAGAGCTGCCCGATGTTCCGACGACGGTCGAGGCGGGGTTTGCCGACCTCGTCGGCGGCAACTGGTGGGTGCTCGCGGCACCCCGCGGCACGAATTCGCGCACTATCGCGCGCCTGGCTGCAGAGTTTCGGACGGCCCTCGCGGAACCGGGCGTGCGCAAGCGCGTGAGCGACTTCGGTCACGTCGCGATCGGACTTTCGCCTGCCGAGACAGCGAGCTTTCTCAGGTCGGAATCGGCGCGCTACAAGTCCATCGTCGAACTGGGCGGCATCAAGCCGGAGTGAGCGAGATCCCCGGAAGCGCGCGCGCCGAAAGGCACGCCAGGCTCGCCGCAGCAATGGCGGATGAAGGAATCGATATCCTCGTCGTCGCCGGAAATCCGTGGCGCAGCGACTATCTGCGTTTCGCGGGCGACATCACCCCGGTCGAAGGGCACGTTTTCGCATTCATCGACCGCGCGGGGCCGGCGCGGATCATTGTCGAGCACCCGGCCGAGGCCGCGCGCCTGCGTTCGGAGCAGCCGGAACTCGAAGTGAGCTGGTCGCTTTTCGCGATCGAGGAAACCGAGACCGCAATCCGCGCGCTCGGCAAGCGGCGGATCGCGCTCGCGCCGCTCGCCGCAGTGCCCTATCGCCTTGCGAGGGGGCCGCTGGTCGCAAGCATTGCGCCCGCGACAGCCTTGCTCGATCGCCTGATGCTGCGGAAGTCACCGTCCGAAATCGAGGCATTTCGCCGCGCCGCCGCGCTCGCCGACGAAGGCTACGCGGTCTTTCGCGAAGCGGCTCGTGTCGGTCGGCCGGAATATGCGCTCGTCGCGGACGTCGAAGCTTTCTTCCGCTCCCGCGGCTGCCCGGAAAATTTCCAGATTCTCGGCTCCGGTGGACGGGAAGTGCGCGGGATGCATCCGCCGGGCGAACGGCGCCTCGCACCCGGGGATCTGGTGACGACCGAGCTGACCCCGTGCGTGGAGGGCTATTACGCGCAGATCTGCCGCACCCTCGTGCTCGG
>DATHJM010000069.1:0-2432 GCA_035489775.1 Burkholderiales bacterium | reverse complement strand
CCTCGCGCGCGCGCCACGGAATCGTCCCGACACCGCCGAGAGCCAAGCGCGCCTTGGTGATCGTGCCGTCCTCGATCAGCAGCGCCGCCGCCGCGGAGGTGAGCGCGAATTCGTATGAGGCTCGGTCGCGCACCTTGAGGTAGCCAGACCGCGCACCGATGGGGAGCAACGGTATTTCCACCTGCGTGATCAGCTCGCCGTGCTCGAGCACGTTCTCGATGTCCGGCCGGTCGCGCGGCAGGACATAGAACTCGGTCAGCGGAACGCTGCGCTGCCCACCGACACCCTGGATATGCACGACGGCATCGAGCGCGACGAGAGGCACGCAGAGGTCGGAGGCGTGGACGGCGATGCACTGTTCGCTGGCCCCGAGGATCGCGTGCATCCGCGCCACGCCGGTCAGCGCCGCGCATCCCGAGCCCGGCGTGCGCTTGTTGCACGCCATCACTGTCGGGTCTCGGAAGTAGCGGCAGCGCGTGCGCTGGAGGAGGTTCCCGCCGATCGTCGCCATGTTGCGCAATTGGGTCGAGGCGCCCAGCAGCAATGCCTCCCGGACGAAGTACACCCGCTCGGCCACCGTCGGGTCGGCCGCCAACTCCTCCATCGTGGTCAGCGCCCCCACCCGGAGAGTGTCGTCGCGTCTGGTGATCCCGCGGAGCGGCAGACGGCTAATGTCCACCAGCCGCTCCGGGGCGAGGACCCCGTCCTTCATCAGATCGAGCTGGTTCGTGCCGCCGGCGAGGTAATACGCACCGAGATCGGTGCTCACCATCGTCACTGCACCAGCCACATCGTCGGGGCGCACGTACTCGAACGCCGACATCGCTATTCACTCCCCAGCGCGGCGATGTCTCGGATCGCCGCGACGATGTTCGGATACGCCCCGCAACGGCAGAGATTGCCGCTCATAAACTCCCGAATCTCCTCATCGGAACCGGCGCGTCCCTCTTCCAGGAGCGCGACCGCCGACATGATCTGCCCAGGGGTGCAGTAGCCGCATTGAAAGCCGTCATGACGGATGAACGCTAGCTGCACGGGATGTAGCCGCCCGTCAGGCGCCAGGCCCTCGATGGTGGTGACCGCTCGGCCGTCGCACTGCGCCGCGAGCGCGAGACACGACAGCACGCGCTTGCCGTCGAGCAGCACGGTGCAGGCCCCGCACGCCCCCTGGTCGCAGCCTTTCTTCGTGCCGGTCAGGTCGAGATGGTCGCGCAGGGCGTCGAGCAAGGTCACTCGGCTATCCAGCTGCAACTGCCGCACGCTCCCGTTGACGCGCAGTATCACGGTGACATCGGTGGAGCGTACGGTGCTGGCGGCGGTGTCAGTCATCCAGCGATGTTACGAAGGTCCGGGGATGGTAGCCAGAGCCCCCGCGTTCCTAGGACTCGTGGGGACAGTTTCGATGCACCAACCCTCGCAGCGCGATCGACCCGCGCCGAGCGGGACGATGCAGCCGAGGTCGAAGGGTGCTAGCGAGGGTTGCCGGCGGCCATGCCCGCCAGAAGGCAGAGCGCGCGCTCGGATGGACTGCCCGCCTTGGCGTGATAGACGATCAAGAGCTGTCTTTCGGTGCCGGCGATCGCGAGCTGATCCGCCCGTAGCTCGATAAGGCCCACAAGCGCATGGTTGAAGGCGCGGGTGGGGATAGCCACGGGCTCGATATCGTGGCGCGCCCACAGGCGCCGGAACCGATCGCTGCCGACCGACAGCTCGGCCACGAGCGCGGCAAGACGAGGATCTTCCACGTCGGGGCCGGCCAGCGCGCGCAGGCGGGCGACCACGGTATGGGCGACAACCTCCCAGTCGCCGACGAACCGGCGGACCTCGGGATCCAAGAACGTAGCCCGCACGAGGTTGACGCCGGGACTGTAGACGGGAGACAGCGCCAAAGCCAAGGCGTTGGCCGCCAGGATATCCATGTAGCGGCCCTGGACGAATGCCGGCGTGTTCGACCAGCACGCGATCAGCTGCTTGATCGAGGTCGGCGCCTGCTCGGGCTTCTCGAGGCGACGCTGGGGCGCGGCCGGGTGCGAGAGCGCGCGCAGGTGGGCGGTGGCGTGTTCGTCGAGCTTAAGCGCGCGCGCGAGGGCGTCGATCACCTGCGCGGAGGGGTGATGGTCGCGGCCCTGTTCGAGCCGCAGGTAGTAGTCCGAGCTGATGCCGGCGAGCGTCGCCAGCTCCTCGCGGCGCAGTCCCGGAACGCGTCGGCGCCCGAATTTGGCCAGCCCGACGTCCTCAGGGCGCACCAGCTCGCGTCGTGCGCGCAAGTATTGACCCAATGCGCTGATCGGCCTCATGCCCGACGATAGGGCAACCCGCGGCGGCGGTCCAGCGGAATGCCGCTGTCCCCTGGCTTCGCCCAACGATGTGTGGTGCGCCGGCCTCAAGGGCGAGTTCAAGCCCGGCAACGGCCATTACTGCTACCCCTTGAC
>DATHJM010000068.1:0-5933 GCA_035489775.1 Burkholderiales bacterium | reverse complement strand
TGAATTTTCATTGCGAGCTTGTCATTTCCTGAAGCGACATCGAGCGCGTGAATGCGATGTGCGTAAGCTCCGTTCTCTTTCGTCATCGCCACCACGTAGAGGGTGCCCGTGACGGGATCAATAACCGGGGTGCTCGTGATTCCAACTTCCGGGCCTATGTCGGCGCAGTGGGTGTCCTGGCTCGGCACGGTGGTGATGCCGTTGGCGGGATTGATGAAACTCGTATGCCAAAGCGGACCGCTGGTTTTGTTGTCGGCGTCGAAGGCATAGACGCTGTTGTGTTCGGTGGCTACGAATACGACATTGCGAAGCTGGCCGGCGATAGGCAAATTCGACAAGTAGAGGGGTCGGGCGTAAACAGAGCCGTCCACGGGAAATGAAAAGAGTTTTCCGAATGTCGCGCTCTTGACATTCGCAGGCGTGAGTACCGTTTCCCGCAAGTTCTGACCCGAGCGTGTATTGTCGTTGTGATAAGTGAGAACAGACGCGCTTGTAGAGCCAGTGCTGCCACTATCGACGTTCGAACAGCCCGTAAAGGCACCGGCGGCCAGCAGAACCAGGGCAAAGAATATTTTTGTATCAGGCTTGCTAATCATTTCCGGATGCCATCCTCGATGATCGTTATCATGCTGAATCGTGTCCTCGGTATCGCCAGCCATGCTCGGCGTTGCTTGACCCCCGCGCCCACGGCTACACCGCTGACCGGGTTCATTGACCAGGCGAGCAGTGTGATCTCAGCAAAGCGTTTAATCGGTACGGTAGCGCACAAATGACGATAGAATTCAGCGGGTCAGTTTCATGAAATTCATTGACGAAGCGCGCATCGAGGTCCATTCCGGAAAGGGCGGCGATGGCGCGGTCAGCTTCCGGCGCGAAAAGAACGTACCGCGCGGCGGGCCAGACGGCGGCGACGGCGGCAGCGGCGGCAGCATCCATGCGGTCGCCGACCGAAACATCAATACCCTCGTCGAATATCGCTTCGCGCGCATTCACCGCGCGCGGGACGGCGAGCGCGGGCGCGGTGCCCAATGCAACGGGAAAGGCGCCGAAGACGTCGTACTGCGCGTGCCCACCGGCACTGTGATTACGAACGCTCAGACCGGAGAGACGGTCGCCGACCTCGCCGAGCACGAGCAGGTCGCATTGCTTGCGCGGGGAGGCAAAGGGGGCCTCGGCAATGTCAACTTCAAATCGAGCACCAACCGCTCGCCCCGCAAGGCAACACCCGGCGAGCCTGGCGAGCACCGCACGCTCAATCTCGAGCTGAAGGTACTTGCCGATATTGGATTGCTTGGGCTTCCCAATGCCGGCAAATCGACATTCATTCGTGCCGTCTCCGCTGCCCGCCCCAAAGTTGCCGACTACCCGTTCACCACCTTGCATCCGCATCTCGGGGTGGTTCGCGTCGGAGTCGATCGCAGCTTCGTGATCGCCGACGTCCCGGGGCTCATCGAAGGGGCTGCCGAGGGCGCGGGCTTGGGGCACCAGTTTCTCAGGCACCTCGCGCGTACGCGGCTGCTGCTGCACATCGTCGATGCGGCACCCGTCGAGGCGGGCGCCGACCCGGCTCGCGATGCGCGATCCATTGCCGCGGAGCTGAAGAAATTCGATCCTGCGCTGTACAGGAAGCCCCGCTGGCTGGTGCTGAACAAAATGGATATGCTCCCCGCCGAGGAGCGCGAGACCTCAGCCGCCAGCCTGGTGCGCAGGCTGCGCTGGCGCGGCCCGAGCTTTTGCATATCGGCGCTCACCGGCGAGGGTTGCCGCGAACTCAGTTTCGCGGTGATGAAATTTCTGGAAACCGGAAAGGCGGCATGAAAGAGGCAAGGCGTTTCGTCGTCAAGCTCGGCAGCACCCTCGTCACCAACCGCGGTGCGGGGCTGGACGCGTCCGCCATCGCGCGCTGGGCAGCGCAAGTCGCCAAGCTTCGCCAGGCCGGCAAGGAGTTCATCCTGGTTTCGAGCGGTGCCATCGCGGAAGGCATGCAGCGCCTGGGCTGGACACGGCGCCCGCACGCGATGCACGAGCTGCAGGCCGCCGCCGCAGTCGGGCAGATGGGGCTGGTGCAGGTTTACGAGTCGTGCTTCCGGCAGCACGGCCTGCATACGGCGCAGGTGCTCCTCACCCACGCCGATCTCGCCGACCGTCAGCGATATCTGAACGCGCGCTCCACGTTGCTTACGCTGCTCGGACTCGGAATCATTCCCGTGATCAACGAAAACGACACCGTCGTCACGGACGAAATCCGGTTTGGCGATAACGACACGCTTGCAGCGCTGGTGACGAATCTGCTGGAAGCCGACTGCCTGGTCATCCTCACCGACCAGGAGGGGCTCTACACCGACGATCCGCGGCGCAATCCCCAGGCGACTTTGATTCGAAGCGCACAGGCCGGCGAAGCGCGGCTTGAAGACCTGGCGGGCGGTACCGGCTCGATGATCGCCAGGGGCGGCATGCTCACCAAAGTGCTCGCAGCCAAGCGCGCCGCCCGCTCGGGGGCGCAGACGGTGATTGCCTCTGGAAACGAACCCGATGTCCTGGTCAGGCTCGCGGCCGGAGAAGCAATCGGCACTTTGCTCTCCGCCCAAACGACACCGCTTGCAGCGCGCAAGCAGTGGCTCGCCGATCACCTCCAGGTTGCCGGACGGCTCGACCTCGATGCAGGAGCGGCCAAGGCCCTGCGATCCGGAGGCAAGAGCCTCTTGCCGGTCGGGGTCAAAAGCGTAGAGGGCGAATTCGAGCGCGGCGCAGTGGTCGCTTGCCTCTCACCCGAGGGCGCCGAGATCGCGCGCGGACTGGTCAACTACAGCGCGCAGGAATCCCGGCGCATAGCCGGCCGGGCGTCGAACGAGATCGAGGCCATACTCGGCTATATCGACGCGCCGGAGTTGATCCACCGAGACAATCTGGTGCTGCTCTAATAAGGCGCGATGGTCTTACGCCAGATCTCCCACCAGCGCATCCCGCACCGCCGAGGGCGCCTCCAGCGTCGCGGAATAGCGGGGATGATCGACCCCGATCTCGAGTCCCGCGCCTTTTTTGAGCGCCTGGGCCATTGCCTCGTCGAGCTCGAAGCGCAAAAAATGCACCGCTGAAGTTTTCTGCTCGTTCGCCCGTTCGAGGTCCTCGTCGGCAATCGCCCGCACCGGCTCGTGGCCCGCGGCCCGGAGCCACACCTTGTCCTCGATGCCGATCAGATCCGCGAGCCGCTTGCTGCGTTCGTCCGGATCCGGGTACTCGATCATCATGGTCGCCTTGAGATTGCGGCCGTCCGGAACGAGCGGGTTGTACGCAGCAAGTTCCTCCTGGATGCCTTCTTCCTCGAATATCCGCTCGACGCGCAACATCTCCTGCACCTGGTAGCGGATAGTGAGCTCGTCCTCGAAGAGAAGCGTGACGTGCTCACCGAGGTGAACCGTGCGGTCCTTCTTGTGGGCCATGACTTTCGCCCGGAACTGCTGGCGCTCGCGCGCGTAGGTTTCAAGCGGCATGAGGCTTGCGCGGTCGATTCGAGGCATGGCGGCGATCGTCACCCGGACGCGCTTAAATTCCGTAGGCCATCCGAAGCAGCGACAGGGGATGCGCTTTTTTCGCCCGGCTCTTGCCGATGCCCTGCTCTATGTGGCGGGCCGCGATCGGGCAATCTGAACTGATGTAATCGGGCTCACTTTCTGCCATCTGACGGAATACCGGCCGCCCGATCTTCATGGAGTTTTCGTAGTACTCGGATTTGACGCCCCAGGTTCCGTCGTGGCCGGAGCAGCGCTCCACGGTATTGAGCGTCGTGCCCGGCACAAGTTGCAATGCCTCGCGGGTCTTCTGTCCCATGTTCTGCACCCTGGAATGGCAGGGCACGTGGTACGACACTTTTCCGAGAGGGCTTTTGAAATCAGTCTTGAGCAGACGGTCGCGGTTACGCAGAACAAAGTACTCGAACGGATCGAACATGGCTTCACTGACCGCCTTGACGTCGGCATCTTCGGGAAACAGCAGCGGCAACTCGTTCTTGAACATCAAGGTGCACGAAGGGACCGCGGCGAGGATCGCGTAGCCCTCGCGCGCGAGCCTGGCGAGCGGTGGAATGTTTACCGCTTTGAGGCGTTCGACCCCCTCGAAATCGCCGAGCTCGAGCTTGGGCATGCCGCAGCAGGTTTCTTTCTCCACGATGACGTATGCGATCTCGTTGTGATCGAGAACGGCGAGCAGATCGTGGCCGATTCCCGGTTCATTGTAGTTGACGTAACAAGTCGAAAATATCGCAACTCTTCCCGGGGTGCGTTCGCCGTTCCTCGCTTCGAGGCTTCGGCTTGTGGCTGCCCGTGCGCGAAACGTGCCGGGGCTGTAGGGCGGCAGCCTGCGTTCAGGGTGAACGCCGATCGCCTTTTCCATCAGCGAGCGCGCGGCAGGGTTGCGGTTGACTGCGTTCACCACCTGCGCAACGACCGGAATCGCAGCAAGCTTGCCGATGGCATCGGTGGAGGAAAGCAGCCGGTCTCGCAGTTTCACCCCCCCTTTCCTGAACTTGACCGCTTTGGCCCGCAGCATCAGGTGCGGAAAATCCACGTTCCAGGGATGCGGCGGCACATACGGGCATTTCGTCATGTAGCACATGTCGCAGAGGTAGCACTGGTCTACGACCTTCCAGAACTGCGACTTCTCGACGCCATCGACTTCGAGCGTTGCGCTGGCGTCCACGAGATCGAAGAGCGTCGGAAACGCCGTGCACAGGCTGACGCAGCGCCGGCACCCATGACAGATACCGAATGTACGCTCGAGCTCGGCGTACAGTTTCGCTTCGTCGTAGAAATCCGGCAGGCGCCACTCAACCGGGTGGCGGGTCGGAGCTTCCAGGTTTCCTTCGCGAACGGTCATCTCGAGACTCGACTGATTTTTACGCGTGAACGAGCTTTCCCGCGAGCTCGAGGTGTCGAACGGCGCTCCCCTGCTCGCGGAGTCAATCCGGCGCCTTCGGCGTCCGGATTACCGTCTAGTCTGCGAGAACGTCCAGCGCCTTCTGAAAGCGGTTTGCATGCGAGCGTTCCGCCTTGGCCAGCGTCTCGAACCAGTCGGCGATCTCGGAGAAGCCCTCCTGACGCGCGGCCTTCGCCATGCCGGGGTACATATCGGTGTATTCGTGCGTCTCGCCGGCGATCGCGGCTTTCAGGTTCAGGCGGGTGCCACCGAATGGAAGATCGGTCGCCGGATCGCCGCACTGCTCCAGGTATTCGAGATGGCCGTGGGCGTGGCCGGTTTCACCCTCGGCGGTGGACCGGAACACCGCTGCTACGTCGTTTTGCCCTTCAACGTCGGCCTTCGCAGCAAAGTAAAGATAGCGGCGGTTTGCCTGTGATTCCCCCGCAAATGCCGCTTTGAGATTGCCGTGGGTCTTGGAGCCTTTGAGCTGCATGGGTGCCTCCTGTTGAGACGAATTAGACTTACTCTAACGAATAGATCAAGGATAATATTTGCGACGGCCTGCTGTCAAGCACCCGTCAACGCCCGAGGGGGGCGGAACGACGCGCGCCACTCCGACGCCGGCGATCGATTTCAGGGGCGACCAATGCAACGGCGAGTATTCACGAAACATATGGAGTTATCTCGAAAGTGCCTGTGGAAGAATGTGCGCCCGCATCACGTTTCTCCGTAACGGGCCGAAGCGTCGCGCGCAGTCAGCGCGATGCGATTTCCGCTGGAAGAGGCTTGCGACCCTGGCCCCGAAACAGATAGCGGGCAAGCTCGGTGAGCGCGTGCTGGTAGACCTCTCGCTTGAAATCGATTACCGAGTCAAGGGGTACCCAATAGGCATTCCAGCGCCAGGCGTCGAATTCGGGTCGCTCCGAAGCCCGCGGTGCACGTCGCATTCGCGCCCGACCAGCCGCAGCAGGAACCAGATCTGTTTCTGCCCCCGGTAATTGCCGCGCCAATCCCGTTTG
>DATHJM010000067.1:0-2791 GCA_035489775.1 Burkholderiales bacterium | reverse complement strand
AGTCGCGCATGATACGGATCGGTCGAGCCCTTCTTCCAGCGTTTGCCGGAGACGGCGTTGAATGCCTTGAGGGCTTTTGCCACGCTCTCGGGAACGGCCTGACCCTCGAGTTCGTAGTGCGAACTGATACCCCTGGAGATCTCGCGCGTGGCTTCCGCCATGCCCTGGAGACGGCCCTTCTCAAAATATGATTTTGCGGAGGACCAGCCGGCGACGACGAACGCCAACAGCAGGCCACCCAGTATGACCAGAATATCCACGGCCCCAAACCCCACTTTGGCCCGAAGCACGTTCGAGCCCACTGCCCCGCGATAAAATTTAAACGAACTTCGTTAATTCAATCGTAAGCGGCGGTGGCGCAGGCGGCGCGTTCGAGTTCGTGCTACTCATCCGCCGCTACGCCGCGGATCGGACCTTTGGCGAAGTCAGCCTCGCCTCGATCTGCTGCAACACCACAAAGAGCGACGGCACCACGGCGACGGTGAGCAGCGTCGAGCCGATCATCCCGGTGAGCGTTGCAAAGCCGATCGACTTCTGCGCGTTGGCGCCGGCGCCGCGCGCCAGCACCAGCGGCAGCAGTCCGAGAATGAACGCGGCGTGCTAGTGAGTCAAAAAAATATACCCATCTTTTGCCGCGAAGTATGTTTTGCAAACTGGACATCCGACCTTCGAGTCTGGTGGTGCCTTCGCAACTTTCAGGGTCTAGTCTAGGCCGTTCATCAGATGCCTCCTTGCGGTACAAAGAAGCAGAGCTCCATTCCCGTGTATTTGTTGATGAACAGCACGGGGGTGTGATCGGGTGTGTCACCTTCTTTGATGATGTCGGGTGGAATGGTTTTCCACTCGCCATCTTTCAGGTATTGCCACTGGTCTGAGCGATCTTCACCAACCCTGAAACGGGTTTTGAATACATCGCCATTGTCGCAGCATGACTTCCACGGAACACCGAGCCGCTGCCGCGCGGCAGCAGTCATTTCCTGCGCGTTGAACCATTCGTGGTGCGCCATCGACGGATCGTGAGCGTCAGCACGAAAGGAGAGCAAAAGAAGAATACCGAATATCAACAGTACGCGACCGAACGCTTTCATGGCAGCCTCCATTGTGGACTGTCATCTATTTTAGCATCCGCGAATCACACGAACTCTCCGGCAACCAAGGAGGCCAGATTCTAAAAGAGAATGGCAGCCCCTTTTCCGAGCGGCCTTCTCTTTTCGGCAAGACTGTTGCTTTCCTGTTTGTCGTGGGACGAAGTCGAAGTCATACCAGCGAAGAAGAAGTTCTCCGGACTTTTACGGGTCTGCGAGGTGGTCGATGAAGCGGTGCCAGTAGATGCGCGCCCTTTGCTTGCGAAAAGCATGAGCGCTGTTGAATACCGCAAGGGCCTATGCCCTGATGAACTGCTTCAACCAATATGATGGAGGATACCGTGCTAGGCCGGGAAGAACTGATAGTCCGCAAGGACCCGTCCGTCGTCGGCGATGATCAGAAATTCGCGCCCCGTGGCCAAGACAGTCTCGCTGTCGGCCGGAAGCATCTCCCAGTGAAAGGTCACGACATCGCGGAGCCGACGCACGTCCTTGGCCGCGCGGAACCGGTTGCCGTCATCTCTGACATTCTTTTCGTGCGATCCGCGGATCCGCTTTTCAAGGGCTTCGTAGCCCCGCGCTTCCCGTCCCTCGACGTAGTGTTGGCCGTCTGGCACCCACAGCGCGGCAATAGCGACACGCCGGCTCTCATCATCTCTTTCGTTCCATACGTCGACATATCGATCGGCTAGTGTCTGAGCGTCGAGCATGTCTTTCTCTCCCATCTGATTTCCCAAGATCTGCGGAGCGTCCCGAGGCCAGCCAATTTCGCTCGAGCGTTAGGGGAAATCCATGACCTCGTGGGTCAAAAAGTGACGGTCTCGAGGTGGGTAATTTGACCTGCGAGGTCATGGCGCCCCTCCACACCGGGAGTTATGCTGGAGCGATGACCGTTCATCAGCTTCCTTTCGGCGTGCTCCTTCGGCGTTGGCGCGAGCGACGCCGCATGACGCAGGCCGATCTCGCACTGACGGCGAAAAGCTCGACAAGACATTTGTCTTGTCTTGAGACTGGTAGATCGCAGCCCAGCCGTGAAATGATCGCACGGCTCGCCGAATACCTGGGCAGTCCGCTTCGGGATCAGAATGCGTTGCTGCTGGCCGCTGGGTTTGCTCCCGGGTTCAAGGAGCGCTCGCTGGCGGAACTGGAGGCGGCAAAGGCTGCCGTCGATAGCGTTCTACAGGCGCATAAGCCATACCCCGCGTTCGCGGTCGACCGGCATTGGAATGTGGTGCTATCGAATTCTGCGCTTCCGCAGCTTTACGAGGGCTGTTCGGCGGACCTTTTACGTCCGCCCGTCAACGCCGTGCGTCTCATTCTGCATCCGGCTGGAATGGGCCCACGAATTGTGAACTTCGCCGCATGGCGCGCGCACACCTTGAGCGTGCTTTGCCGGCAGATCGAGACGCGGGCCGATCCCGTTATTCAGGGACTGCTTGCGGAGGTGGCGGCCTATCCTGTTCCGGCCAATACCGAAACATGCGAGAGCCGGGAGGGTTCGCAGCATCTGGTTACGCCTCTTCGGATAGCCACGCGTCTTGGCATGGTGTCCTTCCTGAATACCGTGACCGTATTCGGCACTCCCAACGATGTGACGCTGGCGGAGCTCGCATTGGAGATGCTATTCCCGGCCGACAGCCAGACTATCGAGATCGCAAAGAACATGGTCCAGGAGCAGCTTGCGTCCGTGTAAAACGGGCAGCTTG
>DATHJM010000066.1:0-7611 GCA_035489775.1 Burkholderiales bacterium | reverse complement strand
CACCGCCACATGTTCATGATTTAATGACGGTATGTCCGCTTTCAATACCATCGTGCTGATAGGCCGCTACCATTCCCCCGATGTCGCGACCGCGCTCGTCACGATGGGCGAGTACCTGCGCAAGCAGGGACGCACAGTGATGCTGGAGAAGGAAACCGCGGCAAGCAACCGTGTCAGCGGTTTTCCCACAGCGGGCTACGATGAAATCGGCGCCCGCGCCGACCTGGTCGTGGTGCAGGGAGGCGACGGAAGCATGCTCAACGCAGCACGAAACCTGGCGGGTCACCCTGTGCCCCTCGTCGGCGTCAACCAGGGCCGTCTGGGATTCATGACCGACATCGCTTCGTCCAACATGCTCGACGCAATGGCCGAGATTCTCGCCGGCCGCTACGCGATTGAAGAGCGAACCATGCTCGCGGCCGAAGTGCGCCGCGATGGCGTGGTCACGCTCGCGACGCTCGCGCTCAACGACGCGGTCGTGAACAAGGGATCTGTCGGTCGGCTGATCGAATTCGTGGTCAACATCGACGGCGAGTTCGTTTATGACTTGCGGGCCGACGGCCTGATCGTGGCGACTCCCACTGGATCGACCGCTTACGCGCTTTCATCGGACGGGCCGATACTGCAACCGAGCGTGCCCGGGTTCGCATTGGTGCCGATCTGCCCGCACACGCTGTCCAACCGGCCGATCATGGTCAGCGACCGCACGGTGATCGAAATCACGCTGAAACGCTCGATCGATGCGCGGCTTCATTTCGACGGGCAGCTGCAGTGCGACCTTCAGGAGGGCGACCGCGTCGCTATCCGGCGCGCGGAGCATACCGTGAAGTTCGTCCATCCTCCCGGATACAGCTACTTCGCGATGCTGCGCCAGAAGCTGCACTGGAGCGAAGTGCTCTAGCCGCGGATGCTTTTGCATCTATCCATTCGGGACTTCGCGATCGTCGATCGTCTGGAACTCGAGTTTCGGCCGGGTTTTACGGCCCTGACGGGAGAAACCGGTGCGGGAAAGTCCATCCTGATCGACGCGCTGTCGTTGACGCTCGGCGAGCGCACGGCAAGCGAGCAGGTGCGCTCCGGGGCCGAGCGTGCGGACGTGGCCGCCGAATTCGCCATCGATTCGCTGCCCGGGATCGGGGATTGGTTGCACGAGCATGCGCTCGAGGGCGATCCGAACCGGTTGCTGCTGCGCCGCGTGGTGGACGCAAGCGGGCGCTCGCGCGCATTCATCAACGGTCACGCCGCGACAATAAACCAGTTGCGCGAGGCCGGAGACCGGCTCGTCGACATCCACGGCCAGCATGCGCACCAGTCGCTTCTCAGGCCCGAGGCCCAGCGCCTGGTGCTCGACACACACGCCGGGCTTGCTTCGCTTGCCCAGGAAACGGGTGGCGCTCATCGCGAATGGCAGAGACTTTGCAGTGCGAGACTCGACCACGAGAGCAACACCGCGGCACGCGAAGCGGAACGCGAGCAGCTCAACTGGCAGGTCGAAGAGCTGTCGCGGCTTGCGCTCGCACCCGGCGAGTGGGAGACGATCCAGTCTGAGCACGGCCGGCTTGCCCATTCGGCGACCCTTGTGGAGGGTGTGCGGGGCGCGACCGACTCGCTTTCCGAGTCGGAAAGCGCCGCGCTTGGTGCGCTGTCGGGAGTACTTTCGCGGCTGCGCCCGCTCACCGAGTACGATGGATCGCTGCGCGATACCATTGCCGTGCTCGAATCGGGTGAGGCGCAGTTGCGCGAAGCCGCTTATGCGCTGAGACATTACGCCGATCGCATCGAGCTCGATCCGAAGCGTCTCCACGAGGTCGAGCAGCGCCTCGAGGCGGTGCACAATGCGGCGCGCAAGTTTCGCGCACGACCGGAAGCGCTGCCCGAGCTTCTGGTTTCACTTCGGGACCGGCTGAAAGATCTGGAAATTACCGCGGATCTCAAAGCCCTCGCCATGCAGGAGCAGGCTGCGCGCGCGCGCTACGACGGGCTTGCGAAACGACTTTCGGCCGAGCGCGCCAAGGCCGCGGCGAAACTCGGCCGCGAAGTAAACGCCGCAATGAAGGAACTCGCGATGTCCGGCGGGCGGTTCGAGGTGGAGTTGCGCTCGCTTTTACCCGACGGCAGCGTCGCCGGAAACGAGCAGGTCGAGTTTCTGGTGACGACCAATCCGGGCACCGAGCCGCGCCCCCTCGCCAAGGTGGCCTCCGGAGGGGAACTGTCCCGCATCAGCCTCGCGATTCAGGTGATCACGAGCCGGGCGGCCGCGGTGCCTACGTTGATTTTCGACGAGGTCGACGCGGGGATCGGCGGAGCAGTGGCCGAAGTCGTGGGAAAGAAGCTGAAGACCCTGGGCGGGGAGCGTCAAGTGTTGTGCGTGACCCATCTTCCGCAAGTGGCCGCCCAGGCCCGCGAGCAGTGGTCGGTCGCCAAGGGCACGGAGAGCGGCAGCGCGCGGAGTCGGGTCGCCGTGCTCGACCAGAAATCACGCATCGAGGAAATCGCGCGCATGCTGGGCGGAGTCGCGATCACCGCGACGACGCGCAAGCACGCGGCGGAGATGCTCGGCTTGCGGTAGTATTTGCGTTCAGTTGATGTCCAATCAGTCAGGGAGGGCGGGGATGAATGCGGCACATCGTCAAGCGGGCGTAAGCCAGGTCGTTCTGCTCGTCGTAATTGCGATCGCTCTCGCGGCAGCGTACGTTGCGATCGACCTGTACACTGGAGGCGAGAAAGACATGCTGACCGTCGAGACCCGTGGCATGCAGATGGTCTCCGCCCTTTCGTCGTACAAGCGCGAGAGCGGGGCCTATCCAGAGGGTCTCGACAAGCTCGCGCCCAAGTACGTCCCGACGGTGAGCAAGTGCCCGAGCGGCACGCCGATGGGCTACCTTGCTTCGGGCGATGGGTACGTGCTTTCCTGCCCGAACGTGGTGTTCAAATCCATGCCGTACAGCTACGATTCGCGATCGAAGCGTTGGGGCGGTTGATTTTCGTCCGGATTGTTTCATGGGTTTGTGCGCCTCGGACCGTTCGGCTAGAATCCGGCACTTCTCAGGCGCGTAGCTCAGTTGGCTAGAGCGCATCCTTGACATGGATGAGGTCGTTGGTTCGATTCCAATCGCGCCTACCAACTGTTAAAACGGCAGCCTCGATGGCTGCCGTTTTAACTCTGCGCGTCGGAACGGGCGCGATGCGCCGTTCAACGCGCAGACGGATTTAGAAAACACGCCGATGCCCAACATTCGTCTGCCCGATGGCGCCGTCAAATCATTCGGCGGCCCGGTCACCGTCGCCGAGGTCGCCCAGGCGATCGGAGCGGGACTGGCGCGTGCCGCGCTCGCAGGCCGAGTCGACGGCAAGCTCGTCGACACCTCGCATCGAATCGACCGCGACGCCGAGGTTTCGATCATTACCGAACGCGATCGCGAGGGCGTCGAGATCCTGCGGCATTCCACTGCGCACTTGCTCGCCTACGCCGTGAAGGAGCTGTTCCCTGAAGCGCAGGTGACCATCGGGCCGGTGGTAGAAAACGGTTTCTACTACGATTTTTCGTTCAAGCGGCCGTTCACGCCGGACGATCTCGACGCCATCGAAAAGCGCATGGCGGAACTGGCGAAAAAGGACTTCCCGGTGAAGCGCGAGGTCTGGCCGCGCGACAAGGCGGTTCAATATTTCAAATCCATCGGCGAGCACTACAAGGCGGAGATCGTCGCCTCGATTCCCGCGAACGAAGAGGTCTCGTTGTACCGGGAAGGGGATTTCATCGATCTGTGCCGCGGTCCTCACGTCCCTTCGACCGGCAAGCTGAAAGTGTTCAAGCTGATGAAAATTGCCGGCGCTTACTGGCGCGGGGATTCCAAGAACGAGATGCTGCAGCGGATCTATGGGACCGCCTGGGCAAAAAAGGAAGAGCAGGACGCGTACCTCCGCATGCTCGAGGAAGCCGAGAGACGCGATCATCGGCGACTGGGCGCGCAGCTCGATCTTTTCCACGTTCAGGAGGAAGCCCCCGGGATGGTGTTCTGGCATCCGAAAGGCTGGGCGGTCTGGCAGCAGATCGAGCAATACCTGCGGCGCGTCTATCAGGACAACGGCTATCTCGAAGTGCGCTGCCCGCAGGTCCTCGACCGCAGCCTGTGGGAGAAATCAGGCCACTGGCAGAACTACCGGGAAAACATGTTCACCACCCAGTCGGAGAAGCGCGACTACGCGATCAAGCCGATGAACTGCCCCGGCCACGTGCTGATCTACAACAGGGGCCTGCACAGCTACCGGGAGCTGCCGCTTCGCTACGGTGAGTTCGGCGTGTGCACCCGCAACGAACCCTCGGGCGCTCTGCACGGCATCATGCGCATCCGCGCCTTCACCCAGGATGACGGCCACATATTTTGCACCGAGGAACAGATCCAGCCCGAGGTCACGGCATTTACGGCGTTGCTGCAAAAGGTCTACGCAGACTTCGGCTTCACCGAGGTCGTCTACAAGCTCGCGATGCGCCCTCCGAAGAGGGTCGGGGCGGACGAGCTTTGGGACAAAGCCGAACGCGCGCTTCAGGCATCCCTGGATTCGAGCGGTCTCGGTTACGACGTCCTCCCGGGAGAGGGCGCATTCTACGGCCCCAAGATCGAATACCACCTGAAAGACAGCATCGGCCGCTCCTGGCAGTGCGGCACCATGCAGGTCGATTTTTCCATGCCCGGACTGCTCGGTGCCGAGTATGTCGCCGAGGACAATTCGCGCAAGGTGCCGGTCATGCTGCACCGGGCGATCGTCGGATCCATGGAGCGATTCATCGGGATTCTCATCGAGCACTACGCGGGGGCCATGCCGCTGTGGCTTGCGCCGGAGCAGGTGATGGTGCTCAATATTTCGGAGGGACAGGCCGATTACGCCACGCGGGTCGCGGCCTCCCTGAAGCAGGCCGGCTACCGTTGCGAAGCCGACTTGAGGAACGAGAAAATAACCTATAAAATTCGGGAACATAGCTTGCAGAAGCTGCCTTACCAGCTGATCGTCGGAGAAAAAGAGAAGGCAGCCGAAAAGGTGGCCGTGCGTACCCGCAGCGGTGAAGACCTCGGGCAGATGTCCCTGCCGGAATTCATCGCCCGCCTCCGCAGGGAGGCAAAAGCGGGGAGTACGGCTTAATTTTTAATTTTCTGGAGGATGCAACATCGCCACGGAGAGAACGCAGCGCATCAACATCGAGATCAATGCGCCCGAAGTGCGCTTGATCGGAGCCGCCGGCGAGCAAGTCGGCATCGTGCCGATCGCCCAGGCCCTGAAAATGGCCGAGGAAGCCGAAGTCGATCTGGTGGAAATTGCTCCGCTTGCCAAGCCGCCCGTCTGCAAACTGATGGACTACGGCAAGTTCAAGTACCGCGAGGCGAAAAAAGCGCACGAGGCCAAGCTCAAGCAAAAGCAGATCCACGTCAAAGAGGTAAAGTTCCGTCCCGGAACCGACGAAGGCGACTACAAGATCAAGCTGCGCAACTTGATCAAGTTCCTCGAAGAAGGCGACAAGACCAAGGTTACTTTGCGCTACCGCGGCCGGGAGATGGCGCATCAGGAATTTGGCGTGCGGCTGATCGAACGGGTGAAGCAGGATCTCGAGCCGCACGCGGTGGTGGAGCAATATCCGAAGATGGAAGGGCGGCAACTGATCATGGTGTTGGCCCCCAAGAAGGGCAAGAAGGAAATCAAGAAGCCGGTAAAGAAGGAAGCCAAGAAAGAACCGAAGAAAGAACCGAAACCTGAGGTTTCGCCCTAGCGCGGCTGCAGGTTTGGAAGAAGTGGTGCCGAGGTTTGCAAGCGTTCCAGAGGGGCCGCCCGTCGCCGTGCAAAAACAGGAGTAATGCAATGCCAAAGCTGAAGACAAAGCGCAGCGCCGCCAAGCGTTTCAAGATACGCTCCGGCGGCAGCATCAAGCGCTCTCAGGCGTTCAAGCGCCACATACTCACCAAGAAAACCACCAAGAACAAACGCCATTTGCGCGGAACTGCGGAAGTGCACGCCACGGACAAGCAGCATGTCCGTGCGATGCTCCCGTACGCGTAAGGGAGAGCCGCCATGCCACGAGTCAAACGCGGCGTAACCGCGCACGCCAAGCACAAGAAGGTCCTCCGTCAGGCCAAAGGGTTCCGCGGCCGCCGCGGCAATGTTTTCAACATTGCCAAGGAAGCGGTGATGAAAGCGGGGCAGTATGCCTACCGTGACCGCAAGCAACGCAAGCGGCAGTTTCGTGTCCTCTGGATCGCGCGCATCAATGCGGCCGTGCGCGAGCACGGCATGACTTACTCGGCTTTCATGCACGGCCTGAAGAAGGCTTCGATCGAGGTCGATCGCAAGGTACTCGCCGACCTGGCCGTGGCGGACAAGGCCGCTTTCGCGCAGATCGCGAGCCAGGCGAAAGCGAAACTCGGCGCGCAATAACCGACAATCCCCTTCTTCCCGAGGAAGGGTGGCGCACGGCGCCGAGGTAGTCGAATTTCAGATGATGGATCTGGATAAAGCCGTTTCGAGGGCGATCGCCGAGTTCGGCGGCGCGAACGACACGAACGATCTCGAGCGGATCAAGGCACGCTACCTCGGAAAATCGGGAGCACTCGCGGAGGCGATGAAGGACCTCGCGAAGCTCGCACCCGAAGCCCGCCGCGAAGCCGGGGCTCGCATCAACGCCGCCAAGGATAGGATCGAGGCGGCGCTCGCCGCCCGCCGTGAGACGCTGGCCGCCGCCAAGCTCGATTCGCGGCTCGCGGAAGAGGCGCTGGACGTGACTCTGCCGGGGCGCGGCCTCGCCCGCGGCGGCCTGCATCCCGCGACGCGCACGCTCGAGCGCATCGAGCAGCTTTTTCGTTCGATCGGGTTCGACGTGGCGGACGGCCCCGAGATCGAGACCGACTTCCACAACTTCACGGCGCTCAATCAGCCGCAGGACCATCCCGCGCGCTCGATGCATGACACCTTTTATCTGAAAGGCGCCGGGCAGAACCTGCTGCTGCGAACGCACACCTCGCCGATCCAGGTGCGCTACATGCAACAGCACAAGCCTCCGATCAAGATCATCGCGCCTGGCCGGGTGTACCGCGTCGATTCGGACGCGACACACACGCCGATGTTCCATCAGGTGGAAGGCCTCTGGATCGACGAAGCGGTGAGCTTCGCCGATCTCAAAGGCGTTCTCACGGATTTTCTGCGCAAGTTTTTCGAAGACGAGAAGCTCCGAACGCGCTTTCGGCCGTCTTTTTTCCCTTTCACCGAACCGTCCGCCGAAGTCGACATGAGCTGCGTATTTTGCGGCGGGGCGGGCTGCCGTGTATGCGGGCAATCCGGCTGGCTTGAGGTAGCCGGCAGCGGTCAAGTGCACCCCAACGTACTCAAGGCCTGCGGACTGGACCACGAGCGGTACATGGGCTTCGCTTTCGGCATGGGCCCAGATCGGTTGACGATGCTGCGTTACGGGATAAACGACTTGCGACTTTTCTACGACGGCGATCTGCGCTTTCTCGCCCAGTTCACGTGAAATTTCCAGAAAGCTGGTTGCGGTCCTTCGTCGATCCGAAAATGCCGACGCAGGAGCTCGCGCGTGTGCTTACCATGGGCGGACTCGACGTCGAATCG
>DATHJM010000065.1:0-8533 GCA_035489775.1 Burkholderiales bacterium | reverse complement strand
CGTGGGGATGCGGATGTCGCCGTGCGCCTGGCTCTCGATCACCAGGCCGCGCTCGCGCATCGCGGCGAGGTGCGCCCCGCGCGCGACGAAGCTCACATCATAGCCGGCGTGCGCTAGCCGCCCCCCGATGAATCCGCCCACGCCCCCCGAGCCCATCATTGCGATCTTCATGGGTCGAATGGTAACCTGCCCCGTCCCGAGCAAAGGAGGAATCATGATCCGTTCGGCTCTTCGCGCCGCCGCTACGGCGACGATGGTGGTTTGCGCGCTCGCACCGCTCGCGGTCGCTGCGCAGACCTGGCCGAGCAAGCCGGTGAAATTCGTCGTTCCGTTTCCGCCGGGCGGCTCGGTCGATCCGCTCGCGCGCATGCTCGGAGTCAGGCTCGCCGATTCGCTCGGACAGCCGTTCATCATCGAGAACAAGCCCGGCGCCGGGGGCTCGATCGGCACGGCGTTCGTCGCGAAGAGCGCTCCGGACGGGTATACCTACGTAGTCGTGTTCGACACCCACGCGGTGAATCCGGCGCTCATCCCGAATCTTCCGTTCGACACCGTAAACGACCTTGCCCCGGTGATGCTGGTCGGCACTGCGCCGATGGCGATCGTCACCAACGTCGCAAAACCCTACAGGAACATCGGCGACGTGATTCAGACGGCCAAGGCGAAACCGGAGTCGCTCAGCATCGGATCGGTGGGCAACGGCAGCCTCGGCCACCTCGCCATCATCCTGGTGCAGCAGGCGGGGGGGTTCAAGGTCACCCACGTTCCCTACAAGGGCGGCGGGCCTATGATGGCCGACGTGATGGGCGGGCAGATCGATCTGGGGATCGCTTCGGTGGCGGCGCTTTCGGCGAACGTGAAGGGCGGGAAACTGCGGGCTCTCGCGGTCACGGGCGACAAGCGCTCGCACGTGATGCCCGACGTGCCGACTCTCGCGGAGCAGGGCTTTCCCGGCTTCTCGGCGTTCGCCTGGTGGGGTATCTTCGCGCCGGCCGGGACGCCCAAGCCGATTCTCTACAAGTTCCATGCGGAACTCGTCAAGGCACTCGGCCAGCCGGACCTGCGCAAGCAGCTGACCGAGACGCTCGGCATGGATCTCGCCTCGAGCACCCCGGAGGCGCTGCAGAAATTCCTCGTGGGCGAGATCAATCGCTGGGGCAATGTCGTGCGAGGCAACAACGTCCGCGCGGATTGAAGGGGCCATGAGAGTCGCCTGGGGCCTTCTGAGCGCGGCGCTGCTGACGGCGTCTGCCGGCGCGCAGGACTATCCGTCAAAGCCGATACGGCTCCTCATCGGTTTTCCGCCCGGCGGCAACGTCGACGTCGTGGGCCGGATCGTCGCGCAGAAGATGGGCCAGGGGTTCGGCCAGCAGGTCCTTCCGGAGAACCGGACCGGCGCGGGCTCCATCATCGCCAACGAGCACGTCGCCAAATCCGCCGCGGACGGCTACACCTTGCTGGTAGTGAGCGGCGCATTCGTCACGCAGGCGGCGACGATGAAGAAGCTTCCTTACGACCCGGTCCGGGATTTCTCCTGGATCTCCACGGTGGTGACCTACCCGCTGGTGTTCTCGGTGCGTTCCGATTCGCGCTTCAGGACTCTCGACGAATTCATCGGCTACGTGAAAAGCAACCCCGGAAAGGTGAACTATCCCTCCCCGGGGATGGGGACGCTCTACCACCTCGCGGGCGAGATGTTCGTTTCCATGGCGGGAATCGACATGCAGCACGTGCCCTTTCGCGGCGGCTCGGAGCCCCTGACCGAAGTGCTCTCCGGCCGCATGGAGCTGCTGATCGACGCCCTGACCAATTCGTATCCCCATATCCAGGGGGGCAAGTTCCGGCCGCTCGCGGTTTCGTCGCTTGCGCGTTCGGTTTCGCTGCCGAACGTGCCGACCGTCGCGCAGAGCGTGCCGGGCTACGAGGCGAGCTCCTTTCTCGGCATCGCCGGCCCGCAGGGACTGCCGGGCGCGATCGTCGAGCGGGTCAACCGCGAAGTGCGGCGCGTGGTCGCGCTGCCCGAGATCGCGCAGCGCTTTGCCGAATGGGGCGGCACGCCGACCTCGAGCAGCCCGGACGAAATGGGCCGCCTCGTCCGGACCGAGATCGAAAAATGGAAACGGGTCGTCGAAACGAGAAAGATCGAGCTGCCGTGATCAAGGCAAATTCGCTTCTGCCCGCGGCGCTCCTCCTGCTGATCCTGGTCTGCGCCGGGGCGGCGGCGCAGGCGCAAGCGCCGTATCCGTCGAAGCCTGTGCGCTTCATCGTCCCCTCTGCGGCCGGCGGGGGCACCGACATCATCGCGCGAGCTCTCTCGCAGAAGCTCTCCGAATCGCTCGGAGCGCAGTTCGTCGTGGACAACCGCCCGGGCGCCGGCCAGATGATAGGCATCGAGCTCGCCGCGAAATCCGCCGCCGACGGGTACACCATCCTGATGGCGGCGAGCACGCTCGCGATCAATCCGATCATGTACAAGAAGGTGCCTTACGATCCGCTGCGCGATTTCGCGCCCATCACCCAGGCGGCCTCTCTCGCCAACGTGCTGGTGGTGCATCCCTCGCTCCCGGTGCATTCGGTCGCGGAATTGATCGCGTACGCCAAGCAGCGCCCGGGCCAGCTCAATTTCGCGTCGGCCGGCATCGGCACCTCGCCGCAGATGTCGATCGAGCTCTTGAAGAGCATGGCGGGAATCGACATGGTTCATATCCCCTACAAGGGAACCAGTCCCGGGGTGGTGGATCTCCTCGCGGGACAGGTGTCCGTGATGGCGCCGAACCTGCTCACCGCGCTGCCGCACATCAAGGCGGGCAAGCTGCGCGCGCTCGCGGTGACGAGCGCGAAACGAAGCGAAGGCTTGCCGGAGGTTCCGACGATCGCCGAATCAGGGCTTCCGGGCTACGATTCGACCCAGTGGTACGGCGTGCTCGCGCCTGCGGGAACCCCGCGCGGGATCGTCCTGCGCCTGCACGACGAGATCGTGCGCGCCCTGCGCGCACCCGAGGTCATGCAACGCCTCGCCGCGGACGGCGCTGAGCCCGTCGGCAGCAGTCCCGAGGAATTCACCGCGTTCATCAAGTCGGAGATCGACAAGTGGGCCAAGGTCGCGCGCGCCGCCGGAATCCGCGCCGAATGATCCTGCGCTGCGGCGTGTTCGCGTTCCTCGCGGGGGTGAGCTGCAGCGCGCTCGCCCAGGGCTATCCGGAGCGCCCGGTCCGCCTGATCGTTCCCCAGGCGGCAGGAAGCGCGACCGACACCGTGGCGCGCATTCTCGCCGCCGAACTGCCGAACCAGCTCGGACAGCCGGTGATCGTCGAGAACAAGCCGGGCGGTGCGCTGACGATCGGGCTGGACATCACCGCGAAGTCCGCGCCCGACGGCTACACCATCGGCATGGGGCCGGTGGGAGCGCTCGCGATCACGCGCCACATGGTGGCGAAACTTCCCTACGACATCGAGCGGGATTTCCAGCCGATCGCGCTCGTGACCCGCGGGCACCTGTTGCTCGCGGTCTCGCCCTCGCTCCCGGTGAGCTCGGTGCAGGAGCTGATCGAGTACGCGCGGAAGAACCCGGGCAAGCTCATGAACGCGTCCTCGAGCAACGGTTCGCCGGGACACGTCGGCGGCGAGCTCTTCAAGTACATGACCGGCACGGAAATCGTGCACATACCCTACAAAGGCGGGGCGATGGCCATCAACGACCTGATCGCCGGCCACGTGCAGCTGATGTTCGAAAGCCTCAACTCGATCTCCACCTTTGCGCGCTCGGGCAAGGTCAAGGCGCTCGCCGTGAGCGGCCCGCGGCGCTCCCCGGGCTTTCCGAACCTGCCGACCATCGCGGAGGCGGGAGTCCCGGGCTACGACGCGAGTACCTGGAGCGGCGTGATCGGGCCCGCGGGAATTCCCAGGCCCATCGTCGACAGGCTCAATTCCGCCATCAACAAGGCGATCGTCTCGCCCATGTTCAAGGCGAGGTTCGGCGAGATAGGGGACGAGCCGGCCGGCGGCACCCCCGAGGAGTTCGCGGAAGTGATACGCAGGGATTCGGCGAAATGGGCCGAAGTCGTGAAGCGCTCCGGGGCCAAGATCGATTGAAATTCCCTGTAATCCGTTTTTGCCTTGCGCGCGTTCATGTGCAAAGGGGCTTTTCTGCGCCGCGCATGTCACAATTTGTGACAATTGGTTACCGTGGCGCAAGGGCGCCTTTGTTAGCATGCGATAGTGGGATGAAATGGAAGGGCCAATCATGAACCGGATCAAAGCGGCCTTGACCTTGAGCGCAGTCTTGCTGGGCGCGATGGCCAGCGCTCCGGCGTTGGCCTGGCACCACGGGCGCGTGCACTTCGGCGTCGTCATCGGCGCTCCGTTCTATCCCTGGTACTACCCTCCTCCCTACTATCCCTACTACTATCCCCCGGTCGCGCCCGCCGCGCCGCCGACGTATATCGAGCAGGGGAGTGCGCAACCTGCACCGGCGCAGCAGTCGCAGAATTTCTGGTACTACTGCGCCGAATCCAAGACCTATTACCCGTACGTCAAGGAATGCCCCGGGGGCTGGCAGCGCGTGACGCCGCAGCCCGCGCCCGGCGGCTGACACAGGACGCCTCGATCATGAAACTACTGCGATATTCTCCGCTGCTCCTGGGAATGCTCCTGCTGGCCGCGTGCGTGAGCATGCCCAAGGGCCCCAGCGTGATGGTGTTGCCGGGGACGGGCAAGAGCTTCGATCAGTTCCGCTACGACGACGTCGAGTGCCGCCAATTTGCCGACGTGCAAATCGGGGGGACCTCGCCTTCGGATGCGGCTGCCGACAGCGTCGCGAAGAGCGCGGCGGTAGGCACCGTCGTCGGCGCGGCCGCGGGCGCCGCGCTCGGCGGGCGAAGCGGCGCAGCAGCGGGGGCCGGCGGCGGGCTTCTCATCGGCTCGGCCGCCGGGGCCGGCGCCGGAGAAACTTCCGCATACGGACTCCAGCGGCGTTACGACTACGCCTACATACAGTGCATGTACGCAAAGGGCCACAAGGTTCCCGTTTCCGGCCGCCTCACCTCCTCTTCACAAGCCCCCAGCTACGCACCGCCTCCGCCGCCACCACCGCCTGGACCGCCGCCCCCGCCACCTCCGCGGTGAACGGGGGCATGAACGCGAAGCATCTGGCGGCTGTCTTCGTCGCCGCGGCAGCGGCGTTCGCAGGGACTCCCGCGCAAGCGCAGACCCCGTCGCCGTCGAAGCCGATCCGCTGGATCGTGCCGTTTCCGCCCGGAGGACCGGCCGACGTGGTGACCCGCATGTTGTCCGCAAAACTCGCCGAGCGCATCGGCCAGCCCGCAATCGTCGAGAATCGCGGAGGGGCCGGGGGCAACGTCGGCCACGAAGCGGCGGCGAAGGCCGCGCCGGACGGCACCACCGTTTTGTTCGTCGTTCCGGCGATCATCACCAACCCGTTCTTCCTCAAGTCGAGCATCGACCCCTTCAGGGAGCTTGCCCCGGTCATCCATCTGGACAGCGCGTCGATGGTGCTGTTGACCCATCCCGCATTTCCCGCGAACACGGTGGCGGAGGTGATCGCGCGGGCGCGCGCCAAGCCCGGCAGCGTCAGCTGCGCTTCCTCCGGTGCGCTGCCGCAGGTCGGCTGCGAGATGCTGCGGATCCACGCCAACGCCGAGATGATCATGGTGCAGTACAAGGGCAATGCTCCGGCGTTGAACGCGCTGATGGGCGGGGAGGTCAACCTGCTTTTCGACGTGGTCAACATCGCGCAGGGGCAGGTGAAATCGGGCCGCGTGCGCGCAATCGCTTCGACCAATCCGAAGCGCGGCAGCGGACCCTTCGGCGAGCTTCCGGTGCTCGCCGAGACGATACCGGATTTCGAGCTCGTCACCTGGCACGGCGTGATGGTGCCTGCGGCGACTCCGCGGGAGATCGTGCTGCGGCTGAACCGGGAAATCCAGGCGGTGCTGGGAGAGCCTGACATACGCCGGCGATTCGCCGACGGCGGCCTCGACATCACGGGCGGGGCGCCCGAAGAATTCGAAGCAATCCTGAAGCGCGATTACGCCAAGTACGGAAAAATCCTCACGGCGGCCGGCATCAGGCCGGAGTAGGGGTCCGCGGCAGGCTTTCGCCGTTGGCCGCCGCCATCGCTCCGGCGTTGTCGCGAAGCAGCTTGGAGAAGTCCTCCGCGGCCTGCGGCTTGCGGAAAAAATATCCCTGGAACTCGTGGCATCCGTGCTCGGTCAGAAAATCGAGCTGCTCCTGGGTCTCTACCCCCTCCGCGATCACCTTCAACCGGAGGCTGTGCGCCATCGCGATGATCGCCTGCGTGATCGCGACGTCATCCGGATCCTGCGGAATGTCCTTGATGAACGAGCGGTCGATCTTGATGCAGTCGAACGGGAACCGCTTGATGGACGCGAGGGAGGAATAGCCGGTGCCGAAGTCGTCGATCGCGAGGCGGATGCCCATCGACTTGATCCCGTCGAGTATTTTCTTCGAGTTCTGGGTGTCCCGCATCACCATGCTCTCGGTGATTTCGAGCTCGAGGCAGTTCGGCTTGAGCGCGCTTTCGCTCAAGGCCCGCTCGATCTCCCGCAGCAGATGCTTGTCCTCGAACTGCCGCGCCGACAGGTTCACCGACACCGTCAGCGGGGTCGCAACGCGACCCTGAAGGCTCTGGTTTTGAGCGCACGCTATTCTGAGCACCCAGGCCCCGATAGGAACGATCAGCCCCGAGTCTTCCGCGTGCCCGATGAACTCCAGGGGAGGAAGCAATCCGAGCTCGGGATGCTGCCAGCGGATCAGCGCCTCCATGCCCGTGATCCGGCCGGTATTGATCTCGACCTTGGGCTCGTAGTGGAGGATGAATTCGTTCCGTTCCAGGGCGCCCTGCAGCCGGGTCTCCTTGGCAATCCTGGCGGACAGGTGATCGTTCATTTCCCCTGAATAGAACAGGTAGTTGTTCTTGCCCCGCTCCTTGGCCCGGTAGGTGGCGATGTCGGCGTTCTTCAACAGGCTCGAGAAGTCCGCACCGTCGTTCGGGTACAGGCTGATTCCGATGCTCGCGGTCAGGTGGCAGGTCTCGCCTTCGAGCAGGAACGGCCAGCGCAGGGCATGGAGGATTTTCTGGGCCACGCTGATCACGTCGCTGGCCACGGCGAAGTCCTCGATGAGCGCGACGAATTCATCGCCGCCGAAACGGGCGATGGTATCGCTTTCCCTCAGGCACATTCTCAGGCGCGACGCAGCTTCCTGGAGCAGCCTGTCGCCGAACGGGTGGCCGAGCGTATCGTTGATGAACTTGAAGCGATCGAGGTCGAGGAACAGCAAGGCCATCGACTTGCGGTAGCGCTGCGCGTTGTTGAGCGCGTGGGCGAAGCGCTGGTTGAACATGTAGCGGTTGGGCAATCCCGTCAGGGTGTCGTGCGTCGCGACGTACAGCAGGTTCTCCTCGGCCTGCTTGCGGGCCATGAACTGGCCGATCTGGCTGCCGATCACGCGCACCATCTGCAGGAGCGACGGATCGGGATTGCGGATCTCGCGGCTGAAGAATTCCAGCACCGCCAGGGTCACGTTGCCCGCCAGGATCGGAAAGGCGAACGCGCCGTGTAGCCCGGCCTTGGATGCGAGCTGCTGCCGCTGGAAGCCTTCGTCGCGGCTCACGTCCGGGATCCAGTGCGGCGTGGCGCTCACCCACACCTGCCTCACCAGGCCCCGATGGGTCGGCTGGAAAGTCATTCCGCGCACCTCGGCGATGAAGTCCGTGAACGCCTTCTCGGGGATGCTCCAGGTCTCGACGCAGGCTATGGCCTTTTTGCGCTCGTCCATGCTCCAGCGCGCCCCGCAGTCCCAGTTGAGCGTCTCGCAGATGGTCTGGACGATTTTCGGGATGGCCTCGGCGAGAGTTTCCGATTCGGCAAGCACGCGCGTCACGGCGTGTTCCATCCTCTCGCGCTCCTCGGCGCGCTTGCGCTCCGAGATGTCGCGCGAGACGAGGACTACTTTCGACACCACGCCGGCCGCGTCCCGGATGACGCGTCCTTCCGATTCGATGTAGCGGATGCCGCCGTCCTTGAGCACGAACCGGAATTCGGTGCGCTGGCCGATTCCCGTCCTGACGGTCTCGTGGAAGATCGCCTTGACGCGCTCGCGATCGCCGGGGTGGATCTCCCTGAAGGAGTCCGAATCCGGCTGGATCTCGCCGTTCTTGAAGACGGTCCGGTAGGACGGGCTGTTGTAGATGCGCCGGCCTTCGATATCGACCATGGCGACCAGATCGCCCACGTTCTCGGCGATGAGGCGAAAGCGCTCTTCGCTCTCGCGCAGTTTTTCCTCGGCGTGGCGATGCTCGGTCACGTCGCGGAAGCTCCAGACCCTGCCGATCGTCTGCCCCTCGACGAGCTGCGGCCTGGAATAGCGTTCGAAGATGCGGCCGTCCTTGAACTCGATCGTGTCGAAACTCTCCTGGCCGGGATGCGAGTAAAGGACCTGCACCTGCCTGCGGAACTGGTCGGGGTCTTTCAGCTGATCGAGGACGGAGTTG
>DATHJM010000064.1:0-12658 GCA_035489775.1 Burkholderiales bacterium | reverse complement strand
CGTCGTGCTGGTGGCCGGCTCGAGCTGCGCCGCGGCCGCAAAGGCCGCCGCTGCGATCGCGGGCGTCAAGAAAGTCCTGGCGGCCGACGCACCGCATTACAAGGACCAGCTTGCAGAGAACCTTGCCCCGCTGGTCGTGGGTCTCGCCGGAGCGTTCGCGCACGTCCTTCTGCCTGCGAATTCCTTCGGCAAGAATCTCGCGCCGCGCGTCGCGGCGCTGCTCGATGTGGCGCAGATCTCCGACATCATCTCGGTCGTGAGCGCGGACACTTTCGTTCGTCCGATCTATGCCGGCAATGCCCTCGCGACCGTGCAATCGAAGGACAAGATCAAGATCATCACCGTGCGAACGACGGGCTTCGACCCGGTTTCCTCGAGCGGCGGCTCGGGCACGGTCGAAGCCCTGCAGGCCGGCGCGGATGCGGGCCTTTCTTCGTTCGTCGGCCGCGCGCTGACCAAGTCAGAGCGCCCGGAGCTGACTTCCGCGCGCATCGTGGTCTCGGGCGGACGCGGCATGGGTTCGGGGGACAATTTCAAGATCCTGGAACCGCTCGCCGACAAACTGGGCGCGGCGATGGGCGCATCGCGCGCGGCGGTAGACGCGGGATTCGTGCCGAACGACTGGCAGGTCGGTCAGACGGGGAAGATCGTCGCGCCGGAGCTCTACATCGCGGTGGGCATTTCAGGCGCGATCCAGCACCTCGCGGGCATGAAGGACAGCCGCGTCATCGTCGCCATCAACAAGGACGAGGAAGCGCCGATATTCCAGGTCGCAGACTATGGGATCGTCGGAGACCTGTTCCAAATCGTTCCGGAATTGGTGAAGGAACTCGGATAAACCGGATTTTGCAAAGGCACCCATGAGCGAATACAAAGCACCCCTGCGCGACATGCACTTCGTGCTGCAGGAATTGGCCGGACTGGCGGAGGTCGCGAAGCTCCCTGGCTGCGAGGAGATCAACGCCGAGCTCGTCGACCAGATTCTCGAGCAGAGCGCGAAGTTCGCAAGCAGCGTGCTCTCGCCGCTCAACAAGCCTGCCGACAAGGAGGGCTCGAAGTGGGACAAGGGCAAGGTCACGACTCCCAAGGGCTTCAAGGAGGCGTACCGCCAGTTCGTGGAAGGCGGCTGGAACGCACTGCAGGCGCCCGCCGAGCACGGCGGGCAGGGGTTGCCGAAGATCGTCTCGACGCCGGTCGTCGAGATGTGGAAGTCGGCGAATCTTTCTTTCTCGCTGGTCACGATGCTAACCGCGGGCGCGGTCGAGGCATTGATCCTGCGCGGCACCGAGCAGCAGAAAAAGCAATACCTGCCGAAAATGATCGAGGGCGGCTGGACCGGCACCATGAACCTCACCGAGCCGCAGGCGGGCTCCGATCTAGCGCTCGTTCGGACCAGGGCGGTTCGAGAGGGAGACCATTACCGCGTGTCAGGGCAGAAAATCTTCATCACCTACGGCGAGCACGATCTGGCGGAGAACATCATCCATCTGGTGCTCGCGCGCGTGGAGGGCGCGCCCGAGGGCGTGCGCGGCATCTCGATGTTCCTCGTGCCGAAGTTCCTGGTGAACGCCGACGGCTCGCTGGGGCAGAGGAACGAGGTGCAGTGCGCCTCGATCGAGCACAAGCTCGGCATCCACGCGAGCCCGACCGCGGTGCTCGTATACGAAAACGCGGTCGGGCACCTCGTCGGCGAGGAGAACCGTGGCCTCGAGTACATGTTCATCATGATGAATCTCGCTCGATTCGCGGTGGGGATGGAAGGCCTGTCGATCTCCGAGCGCGCCTACCAGCAGGCGCTCGCGTACGCAAAAGAGCGCGTCCAGAGCCGCGACGTCGCGGGCGGCGGCAAGTCGGTCACCATCATCCACCACCCCGACGTGCGCCGCATGCTGATGAGCATGAAGTCGCAGACCGAGGCGATGCGCGCGCTCGCCTATGTGGTCGCGGCGGCGGTGGACAAGTCGCTGAGGCACCCCGACAAGGACGAGCGCGCGCGCACCCAGGCGTTCGTCGATCTCATGATCCCGATCGTGAAGGGCTGGTTCACCGAGACTGGCATCGAGGTGGCGTCCACGGGCATCCAGGTGCATGGCGGCATGGGCTTCATCGAGGAGACCGGCGCGGCCCAGCACCTGCGTGACGCGAGGATCACGACGATCTACGAAGGCACGACCGCCATCCAGGCGAACGACCTCATCGGCCGCAAGATCGCGCGCGACGGCGGCGCGACCGCGAAGGAAGTCATCAAGGAGATGCGCGCAGTCGAAGCCGAGCTCGGCAAGTCTGCCGGGGAGGACATGGCGGCGACGCGCGAGGCCTTCTCCGCGGCGCTGACCGCGACCGAGGAATGCGTCTCCTGGATGGTCATCACCTACGGCAACGACATCAAGGCGGCGCACGCCGGAGCCGTCCCCTTCCTGAAGCTCATGGGCATCGTCTGCGGCGGCTGGCAGATGGCGCGCGCCGCGCTCATCGCACGGCAACGGCTGTCGGAAGGCAAGGGCGACAAGTCATTCTACGAGGCGAAAATCAAGACCGCGCGGTTCTACGCCGACCACGTCCTCACGCAGGCGCCTGGGCTGCGAAATACGATCGTGCACGGCGCGGCCGGGGTGATGGCGCTGGCGGAGGAGCAGTTTTGAGCACTTATTCCGCGCCCTTATACGAGCGCATCGCCTCGCGTTAAAGCATGGCCACCGGCCCGCAAACCCTCGGTCGCTACCAACTCGAGCGGATCCTCGGCAAGGGGGCGATGGGCATCGTCTACGAGGCGCTCGATCCCAAGCTCCACCGCAAGGTGGCGATCAAAACCATTCTGATCAGCCAGCTCGACGAGGAGACCGCGAAGGATTTCTCGATGCGGTTCGTGCGCGAGGCGCACGCTGTGGCCCGGCTCAATCACCCGAACATCGTCCAGGTCTACGATTTCGGCGAAGAAGGAAACATCGCCTACCTCGTCATGGAGTTCATCCGCGGCAACGAGCTGAAGTCGAGTCTGACCACGGGCCAGCTGTTCGACCGGAAGGAATGCGTGCGCATCATGTGCGAGCTCCTGGATGCGCTCGAGTTTGCGCACGAAGCGGGGGTCGTCCACCGCGACATCAAGCCCGCCAACGTGATGCTCGACGGCCAGGGCCGGACCAAGCTGACCGATTTCGGCGTGGCGCGCGTCACCGATGCCGACCGCACCAACGCCGAACGCACGCAGGCGGGCACCATGGTGGGCACGCCCGCCTACATGTCGCCCGAGCAGATTCAGGGGCAGAAGATCGACCGGCGCACCGACATTTTTTCGGCGGGCGTCATCCTGTACCAGTTTCTCACCGGCCAGAAGCCGTTCATCGGGGAGGGTGCCTGGACGGTCGCGAAGAAGATCATCCAGGACGATCCCCCGATGCCGTCCTCGCTGAACGTATCGGTACCGCCCGAGTTCGACCGGGTGGTGGCCAAGGCACTGGCGAAGAATCCCGACGATCGTTTTTCGACGGCGCGCGAATTCGCGGGGGCGCTCAGGCGTGCCGCGGAAGGCAAGCCGGCGTTACCGGAGGCCGAACCTACCGTCGTCGTGCCGCGCGAGCCCCGCGTCCTGCAGGCCACGCACACCCCGGAGGCGCTGCGATCGGGGGAGATGGAGCTGGAGTTCTGGCGCTCGATCAAGGACAGCGACGATCCGAACGACTTCGAGCTCTACGTGCGGCAGTTTCCGCAGGGAGTGTATGCGTCGCTCGCTGCGCGCAAGGCCGCCAAGCTGCGGAGCGGCTCCCCTGCAGATGACAGCGGCACTCGCACCATGTCTGGAGAAGACAGGACGCGGCTTCAGAAGAGCGTTCCGCGCGCCGAAGGCGAGCAGAGCGTGCGACCTGCGGCCGACAAGACCATCAAGCTCGCGGACGCTGCATCGCTCGCACCGACCGGTCAGAAGAAATCGCTGCTCGTACCGGGGATCCTCGGGGTGCTGCTGCTTTCGGGCGCCGCCGCCTATTTCTTTGCAGTAAAGCCGAGCCAGCAGTCAGCCGCCCAGAAGATCGAGACGGAGGCAAAGGCGGGGCGCGATGCCGCCGAAGCGGCAAAGGCCGAGGCGCAAGCGAAACGTGAATCCCAAGTGCAGGCACAACGCGAAGCCCAGGCGAAGCGCGACTCCGAGGCGCAAGCGAAACAGGCGGCCGAGGCACAGGCCCAGCGCGAGGCAGAGCTCAAGGCGAAGCGGGACGCGGAAGCGAAGACCCAGCGCGCAGCCGCAGCGCAAGCGAAACGCGAAGCAGAGGTTCAGACGAAACGCGAGGCTGAGGCCCAAGCAAGACGCGAAGCCGAAGCCAGAGCAAAACGGGAAGCCGAGACCAAGGCGCAACGCGAGACGGACGCCCAGGCACAGCGCGAGGCCGAAGCGAAGGCGCAGCGCGAAGCCAAGGCAAAGGCGCAACGCGACGCCGAGAGCAAGGGCAAGCTGGCCGCGGAGTCATCCTTGTGGGATTCGGTCAAATCGAGCAGCAAGCCCGCCGACTTGCAGAAATACCTCAACCGGTACCCAAACGGTCAGTATGCGGACCTTGCGCGCCAGCGCATGCAGGCATTGGAGGCGCAAAGGCTGAAAGAGCAGGAACAACGCCAGTCGCAGGCGCGGGAAGCCGAGGCTGCGAGGAAGCAAAAGGACGCAGAAAGGAAGAAGTCGACGATCATCGTTCCGCCGACGTTCTAGAGCGCTGGAGCGCGTCGGCGCGCCGCAGCCGTCCGCAAGGCTTCAAAACTGATAGCTGAGCTTGACTCCCAGGCTGGTGATGTTCTCTTTCACCGTGTATGCAGGTTGCGCCGTGGTGGCCGTGTAGGTACCGAAGTCATATTTGTACTGCTGCGACCGAATGTCGCCAGTGATCCCCCAGGCCTGGCTGAACTTGTACGTATAGCCGGCGCCCAGGCTGAAGCCGATCGTATAGTCGGCACTGTTGTTGAAGCCGTTGTCGTCCTTCCATTTGCCCTTCATGGAGGCAATAGCGACGCTGCCGCTGATCTGCCCGCCCAGGACCGGATACCCTACGCCCACTCCGATGAAAATCCCCTGGCTGTCGAATTTGTCCTTGGAAAAAGCGAAGGGCGGCTTGGGCGCGTTGAGTTGGGTGTTGCTGACTGTGTAGCCTCCAAACCCCGAGACGCTTACGCCGCTCGCAAAACCATGGCTGTAGCCCCCCGTCAGGGTGTAGGTATCGTGCGAGAAATCCTGCGGCGGGGTGTTGGGCACGAAATTCCACAAGTCGTGCGTGGCGCTGAGGCTCTGCTGCAGCGCGAAATCGACATAGACTCCCCTGGAAGATATCCAGGTCAGGCCGGCGTTGGCCGCGGTGTACTTGGACTTCGCTGTCGCGCTGCCATAGGGGCTGTTCTGGTCGAACGAGATCTTATAGGTGGTCGGTGCGAGCCCGGCGTACAACCGGAAGGTCCCGCTCTGGGCCTGCGCTGCTGCGGGAAAAAACGCAAAGACGAAAAGCAGCGCCCCCAACTCGATTCGGTGTGTTTTCATGTAATTGTCCTCCCTGTGGTTCCATTGTGTCAGTTTTCCGCGGAAATTGGAATTCGCGATTCAGGCAAACGAAAGTTTTGCCCAGGGCGGGTAACTGGGTCGTTACCAACTGAAACATTATTCGGCGACCGCTACGGATATCATCTGCCAGTCATCTGAGACGGAGACCGAGAATGGAAATGTTCTCATCGAGATCGCTACGGGCGGCCGCCGTTTCTCTGGCGGTCATCGTCGTCTGCGTTTCTTCGGCGCATTCGCAGGAGCGCCGAAAGGTCGAGAGGAGGGAGGTCCAACGCGAGCGCTTTCACACCGATCACTGGGTGTTCGATCACCGGTTCAACCACAACCACTACTATCCCCAGTTCGGGTATTCGGTCCCGGTGCTGCCGGCGGGTCACGTCGCGTTGACGTTTCGCGGCAATCCGTTTTTCTTTCATTCAGGCGTGTGGTATCGCCGCGGCGGCCCGGGATTCGTAGTCGTCAGGCCGCCGGTCGGAATCATCGTGCCGATCTTGCCGCCCGCGTATTCAACGGTGGTGGCGGGAGGCGTCCCTTACTACTACGCGAACGACGTGTATTACGTGCAGGCTCCCGGCGGGTATGCCGTGGCTGAGCCGCCGCCAGGGGTGGACGAGGCCGCTGCGGCGGCTCCCGTGACCTCGCCTCCTCAGGCCGGGCCGAGCGGTGCGCCGTCCGCGAGCGCCACCTGGTATTACTGCGAATCGTCGAAGACCTACTACCCTTACGTCTCCGAATGCAAGGAAGGATGGCGGGCCGTGCCGGCCACGCCGCCGCAGGTCCGCTAGGTTCGAGCGCGCAAGACGCTCAGTTCCGCGGCGCGATGCGCTTCGATCAGCCGCTCCAGAGCGTCGCCCGCACGCTCGAGCGCGCGGGGATCGCCGAGCAGCCTCAGGTCGTGATGTGCGGCGAGGACGACCCCGAAGAGCTCGAAGGTGAGCTGCCAGGGATCGGTTTGAGGTTCGAGATGCCCCTCGTCGATGGCAAGGCGGATCGCCTTTGCAATCGCGCCGCGCAGCTCGCGCTGTCCGGCAACGAGCAGGTCGCGCACGGCTCCGGGGCGATCGTCATACTCGACGGAGGCGGCGAGCATCAGGCAGCCGCCTGGCAGATCGTCGTTGCTTTCGAGCCACGCGAGCCAGTTCGAGAACAGGTTTCTGAGACGCGGCAGTCCTTGGGCCTGCTTTAGGGCAGGGGAGACCACTTGCTCGAGGAAAAGCTCCTGCGCCCGCCTGAGCGTCCGGACCTGCAGGTCTTCCTTCGAACCGAAGTGAGCGAAGAGCCCGCTCTTGGACATATCAAGCCGTCCGGCGAGCGAGCCGATGCTCAATCCCTCCAGCCCGACTTGACTTGCGAGGGCGACGGCCTCGTTGAGGATCAAAGTGCGCGTCTGCTCGCCTTTTCGCATTCGCGCAATGTAGTACGAACGTTCGTTAATTGCAATTATCTCGTTTATTTTTAATGGTTAAAGGTGAATCAAACTACATGTTCGGGTAGTTCGGTCCGCCGCCGCCCTGTGGAGTGACCCAGACGATGTTCTGGGCCGGGTCCTTGATGTCACAGGTCTTGCAGTGGACGCAGTTCTGCGCGTTGATCTGGAGCCGGTCGGTGCCATCGCCGTTCTTCACGAATTCGTACACGCCCGCGGGACAGTAGCGGCTTTCAGGACCGGCGTACTTCGCGAGGTTCAAGACGACGGGGACGGTTGCGTCCTTGAGAATCAGGTGGCAGGGCTGGTTCTCCTCGTGGTTCGTGTTGGAGATGAATACCGAGGAGAGGCGGTCGAACGTGAGCTTGCCGTCCGGCGCCGGGTAGTCGATGGGCTTGCACTCCGAGGCGGGCCGCAAACATTCGTGGTCGGCGTGCCCGTGGTGCAGGGTCCAGGGGAATTTCCCGCCGAGCAGGTACTGCTCCACGCCCACCATCAGCGTGCCCGAATAGAGGCCCTTGGACATCCACTGCTTGAAGTTGCGCGCGCGGTACAGCTCGTCGAAAAGCCACGAATTCTGGAAAGCGGCGCCGTAAGCGTCGAGCTCGTCTCCGGATTGTCCCGCCTGCAACGCGGCGAACACGGCCTCCGCCGCGAGCATGCCGGACTTGATCGCCGCGTGGCTCCCTTTTATTCGCGAAGCGTTGAGGAATCCGGCTTCGTCGCCGACAAGGCACCCGCCCGGAAACGTGAGCTTGGGCAACGACATCAGGCCGCCGGCGGCGATGGCGCGCGCACCGTAGGAGATGCGCTTGCCGCCTTCGAGAAATCCGCGGATGTCCGGATGGGTCTTGTAGCGCTGGAATTCCTCGTACGGATCGAGGTAAGGGTTGGCGTAGGCGAGTCCGACGACAAACCCCACCGACACGAGGTTGTCTTCCATGTGATAGAGGAACGACCCGCCGTATGTGTCCGCATCCAGGGGCCAACCGGCCGAGTGAATGACGAGTCCGGCCCGGTGCCTTTTCGGTTCGATCTCCCAGAGTTCCTTCAGGCCGATGCCGTACACCTGGGGATCCGAGTCCGCGTTCAGGCGATAACGCTCCATCAGCTGCCTGCCCAGATGCCCGCGGCAGCCTTCAGCAAAAAAAGTGTATTTGCCGTGCAGCTCGATTCCCGGCTGATACTGGTCGGTCGGTTTGCCGTCGCGTCCCACGCCCATGTCGCCGGTGGCCACGCCTTTGACCGCGCCCTTTTCGTCGTAAAGGACTTCGGCGGCGGCGAAGCCGGGATAGATCTCGACGCCGAGGCTCTCGGCCTGCTTTCCGAGCCAGCGGCACACGTTGCCGAGGCTGACGACGTAGTTGCCGTGATTCCGGAAGCATTCGGGCAGGAGAAATCCCGGCACCCTGAGCGAGCCGGATCGGGTGAGGAAAAGGAACCGGTCCTCGCTCACCGGGGCCCTGAGCGGGGCGCCGAGGGCCTTCCACTCGGGAAAGAGCTCCTCGAGCGCTCGCGGATCCATCACGGCGCCGGAGAGGATGTGCGCGCCGATCTCCGAGCCTTTTTCGATCACGCACACGCCCAGTTCGATCGCCTTCTGCGCCGCGAGCTGCTTCAGCCGGATCGCGCTGGCGAGTCCGGCCGGCCCCCCGCCAACCACCACCACATCGAACTGCATCGATTCCCGCGCCATTCTTCTCCCGATCCGGATCAAGCGTGACCCGCTGCAAATTATAATGTCCAATCCTCAAGGCGAGAGGAGACCCGCCATGGCCGAGAGACCGCTCTGGAAACCGAGTCCCGAGCGCATAGAAGAAGCGAACCTCACGCGTTTCGCGCGCCAGGCCATTCGCGACTGGAAGCTCGGATTCAACGACTATCCGGCCTTCTACCGCTGGACGATCGAGCACCCCGAGCAGTTTTGGGACTCGCTGTGGAAATTCGCGAGCGTTCGCGCGAGCGCGAAGGGCGCGCGGGTTCTCGTGAACGGCGACCGGATGCCGGGCGCGCGCTGGTATCCGGAGGCGCGGCTCAACTTCGCCGAGAACCTGCTGCGGCGGCGCGACGCGTCCACGGCGATGGTGTTCTGGGGCGAAGACAAGGTCAAGCGACGCCTGACGCATCGCGAGCTTTACGAGCAGGTCTCTCGGATCGTGCAGGGACTGCGCGCGCTCGGCGTCAAACCCGGCGACCGGGTGGCCGCCTATCTGCCCAACCTGCCCGAGGCGATCTCGGCGATGCTTGCCGCGACGAGCATCGGCGCGACTTTCTCGACCTGTTCCCCCGATTTCGGAGTCCAGGGCGTGCTCGACCGCTTCGGCCAGATCGCGCCCACGGTGCTCTTCGCGGCAGACGGCTACTTCTACAACGGCAAGGAAATCGATTCGCTCCGGAAGGTGAGCGAAATCGCGGCGAAGCTGCCGAGCCTGAAGCGCGTTGTCGTCGTCCCCTACGTGAGCGATCGGCCGGACGTTTCCTCCGTTGCGCTTGCGCAACGCCTCGAGGATTTCATCGCGGGCCGACCCGCGGCAGACATCCGCTTCGAGCAGCTGCCCTTCGAGCATCCGCTGTACATCCTGTTTTCCTCCGGAACGACGGGGGTGCCCAAGTGCATCGTGCACGGGGCCGGCGGCGCGCTGCTCAAGCACGTCTGCGAACAGCAGCTGCATTGCGACGTGAAGCCCGGGGACCGGCTGTTCTACTTCACCACGCTGGGCTGGATGATGTGGAACTGGCTCGCCTCGGCGCTTGCTTCGGGCGCGACGCTGCTGCTCTATGACGGGTCGCCCTTCGTAGAGAAGGGCAACGTCCTTTTCGACTACGCCGATGCCGAGGGGATGACGCACCTCGGCACCTCCGCGAAGTTCATCGACGCAATCTCCAAGGCAGGAGTGGAGCCGGTCAGGACGCACCGGCTCGAGCACGTGCGCACCGTGCTCTCGACAGGCTCTCCGCTCGCCCCCGAGGGTTTCGACTACGTCTACAGGGCGATCAAGCGCGACGTATGCCTGTCCTCGATCTCCGGCGGAACCGACATCTGCGGGTGCTTCGTTCTCGGCAACCCGATACTGCCGGTGTGGCGCGGCGAGATCCAGTGCCGCGCGCTCGGCCTCAAAGTCGAGGTCTTCGACGAGAACGCCCGCTCGGTGAAAGAGCAAAAGGGCGAGCTTGTATGCACGCGGCCGTTTCCGTCTCTGCCGGTCGGATTCTGGAACGACTCCGACGGAACGAAATACCGGGCCGCCTACTTCGAGAGGTTTCCCGGGGTCTGGACCCACGGCGACTGGTGCGAGCTCACCGCTCACGAGGGCATGATCATCTACGGCAGATCGGATGCGGTGCTCAACCCGGGCGGCGTGCGCATCGGAACCGCCGAGATCTACCGTCAAGTCGAGCAGTTGGAGGAGGTGGTCGAGTCGCTCGTGATCGGGCAAACCTGGCCGCCAGGGGAGATCGGCGATGTGCGGGTGGTCCTTTTCGTGAAGCTGCGCGAGGGTCTGGCGCTGGACGATTGGCTCATCGCCCGGATCAAGGAGCAGATCCGCGTGAACACCACGCCGCGTCACGTTCCAGCAAAAGTAGTGCAGGTGCCCGATATTCCGCGCACCAAGTCGAATAAGATCGTCGAGCTCGCCGTTCGCAACGTGGTGCACGGGCAGCCGGTAAAGAACCTCGAGGCGCTCGCGAATCCCGAGGCGCTCGAGCATTTCCGGAATCGGCGGGAGCTCGGAGAGGCCTAGAGCGCCGCGTAGAGTTGCTTCTGCACCTGACGGTAACGCGCGGCGATCGCCTCCTCGTCGGGATGGTGGCCGTCGCGCACGATCCATTTGCCCCCGACCATCACATGCCTGACCATCTGATCGCCGCCCGCGAAGAGCAAGGCGTCGAGGAGACCGTCGCCGTTTCGGGCGACCAGGTTGATGTGCTCGGGATTGAGAACGACGAGATCGGCGCGCATGCCCGGTGCGATCGCTCCCATCGGTCGGGCGAGCGCCTGGGCGCCGCCCGCTGCAGCTTCGCGCCACAACGTCGCGCCCACCGAAGGTTGCGCGGGCGAGGCGGCGATATTGCGCCGCCGTACCGTCAGGCGCTGCACGTATTCGAGCCAGCGCAGCTCCTCGATCGGGGTCTGGGAAACATGGCAGTCCCCGCCGATGCCCCATCGCCCGCGCTTTTCGCGAAAGCGGGGGAAGGGAAAAATCCCGTCACCCAGATTGCCTTCCGTGCTCGGGCATAGGCCAACCACGGCGCCACTAGCGGAGAGCTTCTCCGCCTCGCTTTGGGAAATGTTGGTGCAGTGCGCGAGACACCAGCGCGAATCGACCGGCATGTTGGAGAGCAGCCAATCCACCGGGCGCTGGTCGCTCCAGGTGAGGCAGTCGTTTACTTCCTTGACCTGCTCGGCGAGGTGGATGTGGATCGGCGCCTTGCGGTCGACGGCGGAAAGACCGTCCAAGAGGTCCTTCAGCATGGCGGGGCTCACCGCGCGCAGGCTGTGCGGCGCGACGCCGAAGCGCATGTCCGGGTTGTCGCCGATCTGTTTTTTCAGCGCCGAGACCATTCCGAGGACCGCAAGAGGCGTCGTCGCGAAGCGCTTCTGCACCGGAGCAAGGGGCTCCTCACCGAAATTCCCGTAAGCGTAGAGCGAAGGCAACAGGGTAATCGCGATGCCGGTGCGCTGCGCGGCGAGCAGATGCTGCTGCGCCATTTCGACGCGGTTTGCGTAGGGTTTTCCGTCCGGCGCGTTGTGCAGGTAGTGGAACTCGGCCACGGCGGTATAGCCGTTCTTGAGCATCTCGCAATAGAGCTGGGACGCGATCGCGCTCACGTGATCGGGTCCGAGCTGCTTCAGAAACGAATACATCACCTCGCGCCACGTCCAGAAGCTGTCTTCGGGCGAGCCCATGCGCTCGGCGAGCCCGGCCATCGCGCGCTGGAAAGCGTGCGAATGCACGTTCGCCATGCCCGGGATCACCGGCCCGCCCGCTGACTCGGCGCCGGCGGCGTTCTGGCGGCCGCGCGCCGAGGCGATGTTGCCCTCGTCGTCGATCTCGATGACGACGTCCTGGCTCCAGCCGTCAGGCAGCATCGCCTCAGGCACGAAGATTCTCTTCATCGGCTCTTGCCCGTCATGCGGATATGATAGCGAAGCCGCGCGCGGATTGAGCGGGGAGGGGTTTTCATGTACCATTCCCCATCCCATCCCCCTGGTTTTAGATGGCCAAGTATGTGTTCGTGTCGGGCGGTGTGGTTTCCTCTTTGGGGAAGGGGATAGCCGCCGCCTCCCTCGCCGCGATCCTCGAGTCGCGCGGTATCAAAGTCACCCTCCTCAAGCTCGACCCGTACATCAACGTCGATCCCGGCACCATGAGCCCCTTCCAGCACGGGGAGGTGTTCGTTACCGAGGACGGCGCCGAGACCGACCTCGATCTGGGCCACTACGAGCGTTTCCAGTCGGCCCGGATGCACCGGAACAACAACTTCACTACCGGCCAGATCTACGATTCGGTTATAAAAAAGGAGCGCCGCGGGGACTACCTCGGCCGCACCGTGCAGGTGATCCCGCATGTCACCGACGAGATCAAGGCGTTCATCGCGCGCGGCGCGGGCGAAGCGGAAGTGGCGATCGTCGAGATTGGCGGCACTGTCGGGGACATCGAGTCGCTGCCCTTCCTCGAAGCGGTGCGGCAGATGGG
>DATHJM010000063.1:0-8170 GCA_035489775.1 Burkholderiales bacterium | reverse complement strand
GGCCGAATCGAAGGAGCTCGTATGACAAGACCCGCCTGCGTTCTGCTGCTTGCCTTGTTCAGCTTTCCTTCGGTCGCAGCCGATCCTCCGCAATGGGCTTATCCCCTGAAAGTGGAACGGGCCACGGCGCCCGGCGAGGATGAGCCCGGGCCGAGACAGGTTCCCGGCAGCAGCAAGACATACACGCAGGCGCAGATAGACGACCTGTCCAATCCGCCCGATTGGTTTCCGGACGAACACGCGCCGATGCCGCAGGTCGTGCAGCGCGGCAGGGGAAATGTCGTCCCGGCATGCGCGTCGTGCCATCTCAGCTCGGGACACGGTCACCCCGAGTCCTCGCATCTCTCCGGTCTCACGGCCGCGTACATGATGCGGCAGCTGGCCGACTTCAAGAGCGGAGCCAGGAAGGATTCGGCGCGCATGACAGGCATCGGGCAGGCTCTCTCCGAGGAGGATGCCCGGGCGGCGAGCGAATGGTTTGCCGCGCTCAAGCCGGGCTTTTGGGTGAAGGTCGTGGAAACCGACACGGTACCCAAGACCTACATCGGCAAGGGACGCATGCGATTCATCGCGCCGGGAGGCGAAGCGGAGCCGATCGGAAACCGTGTCGTCGAACTGCCGGACGACCCGGCGCGGGCGACCAAGCGCGACCCGCGCTCGGGATTTGTCGCCTACGTGCCGAAAGGAAGCATTGCGAGAGGCGCGGCCCTGGTGACGACCGGCGGTCCGGGCAAGACGGTCCCATGCGCCATTTGTCATGGCCAGGATCTCAGAGGATTGGGTGACGTGCCGAGAATCGCCGGCATATCTCCGCTCTATGCCGCTCGCCAGCTTTTTGGAGTCCAGTCGGGAGCCCGCGCCGGCAATTCCGCCGCACTCATGAAACAAGTCGTCGCCAACCTGAGCGAAGAAGACATCGTCGCGATCGTCGCCTATCTGGGCACCCGCGAGCCATAGCCGCTTCCATGGATCCGGAAAAGATCAAGGTGCGTGTGACGGAAACCGGGCAGACCCTGGACGTCGTGGTCTACAGCAAGCGTGCCGACCGGATAGAGATCGTGCTTGGCGAAGGCATCCACAACGTCAAGTGCGACCTGACCCCGACCCGAATGGGCCTGTCGTACGCGGGAAGCGTGAGGGGGCGGGAGCTCGTCTACGAACGCAGCCGCGAGCAGGTTCAAGCCGATATCGACAAGCTCAACCCGGCGCTGCGCGAACCCAGGCGGCGTTGAGAACAGATAAGTTCTAGTCCATCTCGTCGATCCACGCCATCTGGATCGCCTCGAGAATCTTCTCGCCGCAATGCTTCGGGTCGTCGTCGAAGCCGTCGAGCTCGCTCACCCATTCGAACAGGTCCGTGAAACGCACGGTCAGCGGATCCATGTCGGGATACTTCTCCGAGAGCGCGATCGCGATTTCGAGCGTATCAGTCCATTTCATCACTTGATTTCCTTGACCATGTTGATGGTGTACTTCGGGATCTCGACGGTGAGGTCGCCGTCCTTGACGATCGCCTGGCAGGACAGCCTCGAATTCGGCTCCAGTCCCCAGGCCTTGTCGAGCAGATCGTCCTCTTTTTCCTCGGAAGGAGCTAGCGCCTCGAAGCCTTCGCGAACGACCACGTGACAGGTGGTGCAGGCGCAGGACTTCTCGCAGGCGTGCTCGATCTCGATGCCGTTCTGCAGCAGGTTGTCGCAGATGGATACGCCCGATTTTGCTTCGATGACTGCGCCGTCGGGGCACAGCTCTTCGTGCGGAAGGACGATGATCTGCGGCATGAGGCTTTAGAAGCTCTCGACCTTCCTGCCGGCGAGCGCACGCTTGATCGAACGGTCCATGCGCCGCCCGGCGAAGGTTTCGGTGGCGCGGTTGACGCGCTCGATTCCGGACTTGATGGTGCGATGATCGGTGCAGGAGAGCGTCTTGCGCAGCGCGTCGAGCTCCGACCGCAGCGCGGCCGATTCTTCCGCGGAAAGCAGATCGGCGTCCTCGCGCAGCGCCGCTTCAGTGGCTTCGAGCATGCGCCCGCCTTCGACCTGCTGCTCTTTCAAGGCGCGCAGATGCACGTCCTCTTTTGCGTGCTCGAAGGACTCCCTGAGCATCTGCGTGATCTGCTCGTCGGTGAGCCCGTAGGAAGGCTTGACCGCGATCGCCGCCTCGACGCCGGTGGTGGATTCCCGCGCGGATACCGACAACAGGCCGTCCGCATCGACCTGGAAAGTGACTCGGATTCGCGCGGCGCCGGCGACCATCGGCGGAATGCCGCGAAGCTCGAACCTCGCGAGGGAGCGGCAGTCGGACACGAGCTCGCGCTCGCCCTGCACCACGTGAACGCTCATCGCGGTCTGGCCGTCCTTGTAGGTGGTGAACTCCTGCGCGCGCGCCACGGGAATGGTGGAATTGCGCGGGATGACTTTTTCCGTGAGCCCACCCATCGTTTCGATCCCGAGGGAGAGCGGGATAACGTCGAGCAGCAGCCAATCGTCCCCGGAGGCCTTGTTGCCGGCGAGGACGTTCGCCTGGATCGCGGCGCCCAGCGCGACCACCTTGTCCGGGTCGAGATTGTTGAGCGGCGCCTGGCCGAAAAGCCCGGCGACTGCCTGCTGCACGTGCGGCATGCGCGTCGCGCCGCCGACCATCACGACTCCTTTGATATCGGAAACCTCGAGTCCGGCATCGCGCAGCGCCTTGCGCGTCGGCCCCATGGTCTTCGCAACGAGCGGCCGGGTCATCTCCTGGAATTCCTTCTGCGTGACGCTCACGTCCACCGCCTCGCCGCTCGCCAGCGTCGCCGAGATGCGCGCCTCGCCGTTGGCCGTGAGGAACTCCTTGGCGGCGCGCGCCTTAGTGAGCAGCATCCGGGTATCCCCGGCGGAAAGCGGCGCAAGCTTTGCCTGCTCCACGATCCAGCAGAACAGCCGCTGGTCGAAATCGTCGCCGCCGAGCGCGGCGTCGCCGTTGGTTGACATCACCTCGAACACGCCCTTCGAGAGCTTCAGGATCGAAATGTCGAAAGTGCCGCCGCCCAGATCGTAGACGGCATAGATGCCTTCGGCGGCGTTGTCCAGGCCGTAGGCGATCGCCGCCGCGGTCGGTTCGTTCAGCAACCGCAGCACGTTCAGGCCCGCGAGCTTGCCGGCGTCCTTGGTCGCCTGGCGCTGCGCGTCGTCGAAGTACGCGGGGACAGTGACGACGGCGCCGGCCAGCTCGCCGCCCGATTTCCCGAACAGGCTTTCCTCGGCGCGGGCGCGCAATACCTTGAGAATTTCGGCCGAGACTTCCACCGGGCTTTTCACACCGGCAACGGTGCGGATCTGGACCATGCCGGGCGAATCCAGAAAATTGTAGGGACTGTTCTCGGCATGGGTGACGTCCTTCAGGCCGCGCCCCATGAAGCGCTTCACCGACGCGATGGTATTCCTCGGGTCGCGCGCCTGCTCGGCTTCGGCCTCCCGGCCCACGATCGTTTGCCCGTCGCGCAGATAGCGGACGATAGACGGCAGGAGCGCATGGCCGTCGTGATCGTTGAGCACCACGGCGATGCCGTTCCTCACCGCGGCCACCAGAGAATTGGTGGTGCCGAGGTCGATGCCGACCGCGAGGCGGTGCCGGTGCGGTTCGGGCGACTGGCCGGGCTCTGAAATCTGCAGCAGCGCCATGTCAGAACCCCGGCCTCATGTCTCGAGCTCCGCCAGCTTGTCGTCGATCTCTTCGGCCAGCTTTTCGTAGAACATCAGCATGCGGGTGGTCTGCGAAGCGCCCTGGTCATCGCGGCCTCCGTCCAGCTGGCCGTGCAGCGTTTCGTAGATCTTCCCGCTCTCGTCGCGCAAGCTTGCCCGCAATCGAAGCAAGGCTTCGAGCTCATCCGCGCCGGATTCGATGCGCTCGCGCCAGCTCATCTGTTCCATCAGGAATTCGGTGGGCATCGCCGTGTCCGTCTCGAACTCGGGATCCACGCCGCGCAATTGCAGGATGTAGACCGCCCGCTTGAGCGGAGATTTCAGGGTTTGGTAGGCCTCGTTCACGCGCGTCGCCAGCTGCATGGACACGCGCCGCTCTGCGTCGGGCGAGGCGGCAAAGCGGTCCGGATGCACCTCGCGCTGCAACTCGTGATAGCGCGCTTCGAGGGCTGCGGTGTCGACTCCAAAGCTCGCCGGCAGACCGAACAGCTCGAAGTGGTTTTGATTGAGATTCATGGTCATTCCCGCGGCCTTCAGCACCCGCGAAGGCGGGTGGGGAATCCAGTGGCTTTCAAAATTCGCTGGGCTCCCGCTTCCGCGGGAGCGACGGAAGTCAAACGTTGAACGATTCCCCGCAGCCGCACTCATCCTTCACGTTGGGGTTATTGAACTTCAGCCCCTCGTTCAAGCCTTCGCGGGTGAAGTCCAGTTCGGTGCCGTCGAGAAACTGCAGGCTCTTCGGGTCGACGATGACCTTGACGCCGTGGCTCTCGAAGGTCTGGTCTTCCGGATTCACCGTGTCGGCGTATTCGATCCTGTAGGCGAGCCCCGAGCAGCCCGAGGTGCGTACGCCAAGGCGCAAGCCCACGCCCTTCCCTCGCTTCGCGAGGAAGGAACTGACGTGGTTCGCGGCGCGTTCAGTCAGAGTAATCATGGTTCTCAGGCCGCCTTCACTTCCTTTTCAGCAGCCTGTTCGAGCCCGTGCTTCTTGCGGTAGTCGACGATCGCCGCCTTGATCGCGTCCTCGGCGAGGATCGAGCAGTGGATCTTCACCGGCGGCAGCGCCAGCTCCTCTGCGATCTGGGTGTTCCTGATCGTTTCCGCCTGGTCGAGCGTCTTGCCCTTCACCCATTCGGTGACGAGCGAAGAGGACGCGATCGCCGAGCCGCAGCCATAGGTCTTGAAGCGCGCGTCTTCGATGACGCCCTGCTCGTTGACCCGGATCTGCAGCTTCATCACGTCGCCGCATGCCGGCGCCCCCACCATCCCGGTGCCGACATGCTCGTCGCCCTTGTCGAAAGAGCCGACGTTGCGCGGGTTCTCGTAATGGTCAAGTACCTTGTCGCTGTATGCCATGTGCTACTCCTCAGTTTCGGTCTTTCCCTGAATCCTTATCCTCAATGTGCCGCCCATTGCACGGTATTCAAGTCGACACCCTCTTTGTACATTTCCCAGAGCGGAGACAGCTCGCGCAGCTTGCCGATCTTGGCGCGCAGGAGCTTGACGGCGTAGTCGATCTCTTCCTCGGTGGTGAAGCGGCCGATGGTGAAGCGGATCGAACTGTGGGCGAGCTCGTCCGAGCGCCCGAGCGCCCGCAGGACATACGAGGGCTCGAGGCTCGCCGAAGTGCAGGCCGAGCCCGAGGACACAGCCACGTCCTTGATCCCCATGATCAGCGACTCGCCCTCGACGAAGTTGAAGCTGATGTTGAGGTTTCCGGGTATGCGCCGCTCCATGTCGCCGTTGACGTAGACCTCTTCCATGTCCTTGAAGCCGTCGAGCAGCCGGTCGCGCAAGGCGCGGATGCGCCCGCTCTCGGCCGCCATCTCCAGCTTCGCGATGCGGAACGCCTCGCCCATGCCGACGATCTGGTGGGTCGGGAGCGTTCCCGAGCGCAAGCCCCGCTCGTGGCCGCCGCCGTGGATCTGCGGCTCGATGCGCACACGGGGTTTCCTTCGCACGTACAGCGCGCCGATGCCCTTCGGGCCGTAGACCTTGTGCGCAGTCACCGTCAGAAGATCCACTTTCAGCTTCTGCAGGTCGACCGCGATCTTTCCGGCGGCCTGCACCGCGTCGCAGTGGAAGATGATGCCTTTCGCGCGGCAGATCTCGCCGATCTCGGCGATCGGCTGGATCACGCCGATCTCGTTGTTCACCATCATCACCGAAACGAGGACGGTATCGGGGCGGATCGCCGCCTTGAATTTTTCCAGGTCGAGCAGCCCGTTGTGCTCCGGATCGAGATACGTCGCTTCGAAGCCCTGGCGCTCGAGCTCGCGCACGGTGTCGAGCACCGCCTTGTGCTCGGTCTTCATCGTGACGATGTGCTTGCCCTTGCCTTTGTAGAAGTTCGCCGCGCCCTTGATGGCGAGGTTGTTGCCTTCGGTTGCCCCGGAAGTCCAGATGATCTCCTTGGGATCGGCACTGAGCAGCGCCGCGACGTGCCCGCGCGCTTCCTCCACCGCCTTCTCCGCTTCCCAGCCGAACGCGTGCGAGCGGCTCGCCGGGTTGCCGAACTGCTCGGTGAGAAAGGGAATCATCTTCTGCGCCACGCGCGGGTCCACCGGCGTGGTCGCAGAATAGTCGAGGTAAATCGGAAATTTCATGTCGTGCGCGTCCCGTTCAGGCAGAGACCGCGGCTTCCTTGCCGCGTTTGTCCTGAAGCACGTTCACCGACTCCTTGCGCGCCGCCTGCTGCGCGACGAGGTCGGAGAGCTTCACCGAATCCAGGTATTCGTACATCTTGTCGTTGAGCTTCGCCCACAGGTCGTGAGTCATGCACCGCTGCTCGTCGTGGCAGTTTTCCTTGCCGCCGCACTGCGTCGCGTCGAGCGGCTCGTCCACCGCCGTGATGATGTCCGCGACCGATACCTTTTCGAGTTTGCGCGCGAGCGTGTAGCCCCCGCCGGGCCCGCGGACGCTGTCGACCAGCGTGTGGCGCCGCAACTTGCCGAAAAGCTGTTCCAGATACGAGAGCGAGATGCTTTGCCGCTGGCTGATGCCGGCGAGCGTTATCGGACCCTTGCCGCCGTGCATGGCGAGGTCCAGCATCGCGGTCACTGCGAATCTTCCTTTGGTCGTCAGTCTCATGGTTGCACCCTGAACGGCTTCTGAATACCCGATAAATTCGGTCAAGTATACCAAAATCCCGACAGATTCAATCAACTATTATTTGTTGACCACCTTGGGCCCCAGTCGAAGCTGCCTTTGCGTGTCTTCGCGCTCCGCCTGAAGTTGCTCGATCTGATTAAGAATCAACTCGATACGCTTGTCCATCTCGACGCTGTGATCGAGCAGGCCCTCCACCGCCTTGGCGAGCGGATCATCCTCCGCCTTGGCCGTCACGGCGTAAGCGGAGAATCCCAGCTTTGCCGCCTTTTCCTCGCGGGTCTTGTCCTGCTCGTCGAGAATGATCCGGGCGGGGATGCCGACCGCGGTTGCGCCTCGCGGAACATTTTTTACGACTACCGCGTTCGATCCGACCCTTGCGCCATCGCCGACGACGATGGGCCCGAGCAGCTTGGCTCCCGCGCCGACGACGACACCGCGTCCGAGCGTCGGGTGGCGCTTGCCTTTGTTCCAGGTCGTTCCGCCGAGCGTGACGCCGTGATACAGCGTGCATTCATCGCCCAGTTCCGCGGTTTCGCCTATCACGACTCCCATTCCGTGGTCGATAAAGACGCGCCGCCCGATTTTCGCGCCGGGATGGATCTCGATACCGGTGAGAAAACGCGATACGTGGGAGACGAATCGCCCAAGCCAGCGCATTTTCATGCGCCAGAACCAGTGCGCCACGCGATGGACCAAGAGCGCGTGAAAGCCCGGGTAGCAGGTGATGACTTCCCAGGTCGAGCGCGCCGCGGGATCGCGGTCGAACACGCAGGCTATGTCTTCGCGAATTCGGTCGAACATTCTGGATTCCGGAGGCTGATGCCCGGCATTATCGGAAACCTTAGTGAATTGGTCAACTATTTTCCGGGCGGACCCCTGTCGTCCCATGCCGCGAGCATGCCCCGCAGAATGTTGACCTCCACCCTCTCCAGCCGCGCGCGGGCGAAGAGCCGCCGCAGGCGATCCATGAGCTTGCGTGGAGCGCGCGGATGCAGGAAACCGCTCGCGGTTACGCTGCGCTCCAGGTGCGCGTAGAAGCTCTCGATCTCCTCATGCGTCGCGTATTCGATCCGCGGAGCCGCCGCGCCCGGTTCGAGCGCGGCCATGCGCACTTCGTACGCCATCACCTGCACGGCCTGGGCGAGGTTCAGCGACTTGTAAGCGGAGTCGCTCGGAATGCGCGCGATGCGGCCGCAGCGCATGACCTCCTTGTTGGACAGGCCGACCGTCTCATTGCCGAAAACCAGAGCGACTTCGTCTCGCTGTGCTGCGCGCACCAGCTCCTGCGCCGCGGCGCGGGCGTCGATCGGCGGATGCGACAGCTCGCGGCTGCGCGCGCTCAGCGCCACCGAGAAGCTGGTGCCTTCGAGAGCCGCGTC
>DATHJM010000062.1:0-9670 GCA_035489775.1 Burkholderiales bacterium | reverse complement strand
CCGCCGCGAAACCCGCGGCGCCGCCTGCAGAGCAGAGGGCCGAGAACTACACCGTCAAGCGCGGCGATACCCTTTACAGCATCGCGCTCGACAACGGCCTCGATTATCGGGAGCTCGCCGCCTGGAACAATATTACCGATCCCGCAGCCATCAGGGTCGGGCTGGTGTTGCGCATGCGGCCGCCGGGTCCGGCAGTGACGGCGCAGCCGCAGGCCGGGGCGCCAGGCCAGCCTGAGGCGGGGGTGCAGGTGCAGCCGGCAAGCGTACCGGGCTCCGTGGAGGCGCGCTCGCTCGGCGCGGACCCGCGGGGAGGAACGGAGCCGCCGCGGGCAGGCGGCGATCTCAAGACCGGCCCCAAGGCGATGAAGCTGCCCTATTCCGAGGAAAACCTCGCGATGCTGTTGCGACAGTCCCCGCCGAAGCCGGAGACGGCACCGGAATCGCTTCCGCCGCAGCCGGGCGCCGAGGATGGGCAAGACACAGTCGCCTGGATGTGGCCGGCCACGGGCCGCGTTCTCGCAGGATTCTCCGAACCGACCAACAAGGGCGTGGACATACTCGGCAAGGTCGGCGATCCGGTCTTTGCCTCGGCGTCAGGACGCGTCATATTCAGCGGCGCGGGGCTGCGCGGCTACGGCAAACTCGTGATCATCAAGCACAACCAGACCTATCTGTCCGCCTATGCCCACAACAGCAACGTGCTGGTGAAGGAGGGACAGAACGTGGTGAGGGGCCAGAAGATCGCCGAAATCGGCAATACCGATTCCTCCCAGGCGAAGCTTCATTTCGAGATCCGGCGTCTCGGAAAACCGGTCGACCCGCTGAAATTCCTGCCGGACCGGCCGTCGTGAATTCGCGCGCTCCGGAGCACGAGCTCCAGGCGGATTGGGGCGCAAGCGATCCCGGCGGCGGCGTCGAGCCGGCCCCTGCGGTCTCCGAGGAGCCCGCGCCCGAGGTGCCCGACGGGACGGCGGAAGCCCGCTCGCGCGCGGAGCCGGGCGAAGATGCATCGGAAATCGACGCCCTCAGCGACGCGACCCAGCTTTACCTGCATCAGATCGGTCTCAACCGCCTGTTCACGCCGGCGGAGGAGCTGCATTTTGCGAGGCGTGCCGCCGCCGGGGATTTTTCCGCCCGGCAGAAAATGATCGAGCACAACCTGCGCCTGGTGGTGAATGTCGCCAAGGCCTATCTCAACCGGGGCATGCCGCTTCTGGATCTCGTGGAGGAAGGCAACCTCGGGCTGATGCATGCGCTCGACAAGTTCGATCCTGAGCGCGGTTTTCGGTTTTCCACCTATGCCACCTGGTGGATCCGGCAGAACATCGAGCGCGCCATCATGAACCAGTCGCGCACGATCCGGCTGCCGGTGCACGTGATCAGGGAGTTGAACATCGTGCTTCGCGCGAAGCGCCATTTGGAGGCGAATGCAGAGCGCGAGCCGACCGCGGAGGACATCGCGCACCTCGTCGGCAAGGAAACCGACGAAGTGCGCCGGTTGCTGTCGCGCAGCGAGCACGCCGCTTCGCTCGATGCGCCGCTCGATGTCGATCCGATGCTGTCGATCGGCGACGCGATCGCCGACGAGAGCACCATGAGCCCGGAGCTGCGGCTGCAAGCGAACGAAATCGAGTCGCTCGTCCGCGAATGGGTGTTGCAGTTGAACGACAAGCAACGCGCCGTGATCGAGCGGCGTTTCGGCCTGAATGGAAGGGAATTGCTCACGCTCCAGCAGCTCGCCTCGCAGCTCATGCTCACGCGCGAGCGCGTGCGCCAGATTCAGCTCGAGGCACTTGCGCAGCTGCGGCGCATCCTGCGCCGGCGCGGCCTGTCGAAGGACGTGCTTCTCTAGATCAGCGGACGTCGTCCGTGATGGTGTTCGGGGGATTGCGCTTCAAGGCGGCGCCGTCGCCTGCGTCGTTCATGGCCTGCGCGAAGTCGATGTTCTTCGTGAGCTCCTCGAGGTACAGGTGCTGCCCGCCGAAGTAATCCCGCGCGTATTTGTGGGCTCCGCCGAGGTCCGCGTCTAGGCGCCGGGTCGCGCCCTGATAGAAACGCGGGGTCTTCCTCACCAGGTCCTCTCCCGATTCGTACAGGATTTCTTCCTTCCCGTCCGGAAGGCGCTTGACGGTGATGCCTCCGGCGACGAATTCCGGATAGAGCCGATCGCGGCACTTCTCCAGGTAGCACCGGTCCGACATCTGCGCGATGATGTCCGCCGAGCCGAGCAGGCTGCCGAGCAGCTTGTAGGCAAGAGACGGCACCTTGATTTCGGCGACCGGGATCTCGTAACCGGTGAAGTGGATCAACGAGGCGGCCACGTCGGCCACCTCGCCCATGCCGATCTTGGGCAGGTAATCCTTGAGAAAGCGCGCGCCGCGGGAGACGTGGGTCAGTGTCAGCTCGCCTCCGTTCTTGTGCTGCCTGTCGTCGAGCGTTCGTATGTAACCGCAGTCGTGGAACAGGGCCGTGATCACGCCCAAGCGGAACATAGCCGCGTCGAGCGGCTCCAGGCCGATTCGGGCGCGCTCGTAACCGTCGATCAGCCGCGCCATCGCGAGCGTGACCTCGAGCACGTGCTGGATGTCGTGATAAGCGGTATCGCAGGCGTGGTACCCCGGGCGATCCCCGCGATACATCGTGGTGAGGTCCCCGAAAGCCCGGTCGATCTGCGCGGGCGCCGCCTTGGGGTAGAGCTCGAGGAAAATCCGGTTTACCTCGGAGTTGACGAGCGCCCAGTCGGTGGTGTTCACCCGGCAAGAAACATCGTACTCGTTGCCGCGACGGTTCTCTTGCACTTGAATTGTGTCCCCAGAGGCAAACGAAGGCATTTTACCGCCGATTTCCCGGAGATGGGTCCGGAAAGCGTGATTTGTCGGCATTCACAATCTGCTTTCTCAAGACCGGTCGACTAGGTCTTGAGAGTAAAGGGATTGAAGTCGGTATCCCTGTCGTAGTAGTCCTCCTGTTCGGCGCGCTTGAGCCAGCCGACTACGGCGTACGTCAGCGGCGTGAACGCCACTTCCAATGCGACCTTGGAAACGAACTGGACCAGCATGATCTGCGGCAGCCTGTCGTCGGGAATCAGCCCGCTTCCCCAGAACGCGAGCGGATAGAAGATCAGGGAATCGACGCCCTCGCCGAAGATCGTCGAGCCGATGGTGCGCGTCCACAGCCACCGGCCCTGCGTGAGAATTTTCATCTTCGCCAGGACGAACGAGTTGACGAACTCCCCGCACAGGAACCCGACCAGGGAAGCCGCTGCGATGCGCCAGGTCGAGCCGAAGGCGATTTCGTAGGCCGCCTGGTTCTTCCAGAAGGGCGCAGGGGGCAGCATGACGACGATCGAGGCCATGACAGCGGCGAAAGCAAGGCCCGCGAAGCCGGCCCAGATCACCCGCCGGGACCGGGCGTAGCCGTAGACCTCGGTGAGGATGTCGCCGAAGACGTAGGAAATCGGAAAAAACAGCACGCCCGCCCCGAACGACACGATCCCGATCAGCGGAAGCTGAACTTGAGCGATCTTGGCCGGGCCGATCAGGTTCGAGCAGATCAGCACCGTCACGAACGCCGCCATGACGAATTCGTAGTAGCGGTAGGAGCGCGGGTTCATGAATTCTCTTTGTCGGGGTTCGGCGGCGCCGGAGCGGGCGTTCCGGTCCTCGCCCGGGCAAGCTCCGTGGCGAGATCCAGCACCGCCGCGGCGTAGAGGTTGGAGCGGTTGTAGCGCGTCAGGACGAAGAAATTCTGCAGCGTCACGCGGAAGTCGGACGGCTGCCCGGCGGTTTCCAGCTCGACCAGTGCGCAACGGGTGTCGGCGGGCAGTTGAACGGCGGGTTTCACGCCGAACCCGGGGAGCTCGGCGGCGCGGCTGGCCGGCGTGACTCCCGCCTCGGCGAGCTTGCGCCAGCCCTCGCCGCTCACCTCGGCGGAGAACGCCACCGCCTCTCCGCGGGCCCAGCCGTGCGCCTTCAGGAAATTGCCGATGCTGCCGATGGCGTCCGCGGGGCTGGTGGCGAGGTTGCTCGTTCCGTCGCCGTCGTAGTCGACCGCGAAGCGCCGGTACGACCCCGGCATGAACTGGGGAATGCCGATCGCCCCCGCGTACGATCCCTTGACGCGCAGCGGATCGATTCCCGCTTCGCGGCTGAGCATCAGGTAGTTCTCCAGTTCGCCGCGGAAGAACTGCGCGCGCTTCGGGTAGTCGAAGGCGAGCGTGGCGAGGGCATCGATCACCCGGTAGGTCCCGATGTTGCGGCCGTAGGTGGTTTCGACGCCGATGATGCCCACGATGATCTCCTCGGGCACGCCGAATTCCGCGGCGGCGCGCTTGAGCGGCTCGGCGTTGCGATTCCAGAATTGCACGCCCGCCTCGAGGCGCTGTGGATTGATGAATATCGCCCGGTAGGCCTGCCAGGACGCGAGCGCCGTTTCGGCGGGCTGCTCCATCGCCCTGATGATCGAGGGCTGGAACTGCGCCTTGCCGAAGACGCGGTTGAGTTCCCTGCGGGTGAAGCGGTGCTTCTTCACCATTTCGGCGATGAACTGCTTCACCTCCTTGCGCTGCGGGTAGGCCTGAGGATCTGCGGCGGCGGCCGAAGCGAGCTGCGTGGCGAGCGCCGCGGCAACGAGAAAGCTGTAACGGATTTTCAAGGGCTGAATTCCCGAACCAGGTGCTTGAGGCGGGCGATCGAGCGGGCGTCGGTGTCCGGCCCGTAGCGCTGATCGACGTAGAGCGCGGCGATGGCACGCACGGCGTCCTCGCGCGCAGGGAGGGCCCGGGCAACGCGGCTTGCATAATCGAGAGGACCCTCGGCGCGCGAGCGCACGAGGCCGCCGCGGGCGAGCTTGTCGCAGAAGCGCGACCACGCGCGCTGCACCGGATCGTCGCGCCGCATGCCGCGAAGCAGCCACAGCGCGGTCAATAACAGCACCCCGGCCACGCTCCAGAACAGCATCACCGTCATCGTCTGCCAGCTCGGCTGCTGCACGCCCAGCCACGAAAGCATCTCGCGCTGGCGATCGGGGTTGTAGCCGAGCACCCACTGGTTCCACTGGTTCGTGAGGGCCTCCCAGTTGTTGCGCAGCCCCCTCAGCCAGTTGAGGTTGGTGCGCATGAACAGCGGCAGCGTTGCTCCTGCCGGCGCGGCGGCCGTGATGCCGAGCTCGACCCGGACAGGAATTGCGGCGGCGGTGGGATCGACGCGGGTCCAGCCGTTCCCGGCGAGCCATACCTCGGCCCAGGCGTGGGCGTCGGCCTGGCGCACGACCATGTAGCCGTCCACCGGATTGGTGTCTCCGCCCTGGTAACCGGTCACCACGCGGGCGGGCACGCCGGCGGCGCGCATCAGAAACACGAAACTCGAGGCGAAGTGCTCGCAGAATCCCTGCTTCGTGTCGAACAGGAATTCGTCCACCGAGTTTTGCCCGAGCGCCGGCGGCTCCAACGTGTACTCGAAGCGGCTGCCGCGGAAGAACTCGATGCCCCGGCGCACGATCGCGGCATTGTCGGCAAGCGACTCGCGCCACCCGCCCGCGAGCGCCAGCGCGCGCGGATTGAAGCCGCGCGGAAGCCTGAGCGTGAGGGCGAGGTCTTCGGGATTGCCTCCGCTCGCCGCCTGGAATTGGGGAGAGGAGCGCATTTCGTAGCGCATCCGGCTGCGAACCGGCGTCAGGGAGATCACCAGGTATTCGGAGGTGAGCCGCGCGGCCGGCGGGATGCGTGTCGGCATTTCCAGCGCGAACATCCAGTTGCGATTGTGCGGCTCGAGAGTCACTTCGTAGTCGACCGGGGAACCGGCGGCCTCGACGCTCATGTTCCGGCGCAGCTGGGGCAAGCCCACGCGCCAGCTGCGGCCGTCGAAATCCGACATCACGGGGCCGCGCCAGTAGAGCCCGGCGCGCGGAGGCGGGTCGGTCTGGAATTTCACCCTGAATGCGATCGCGTCCGACAGTGACAGGGAGCTGATCGAACCGGGTGACATGGTCTCCGACAGGCCGGTGACGCCGCTGTAGGCGTCCTGCGGCATTCCCCACAGGGGCCCCTGCACCCGGGGAAACAGGAAAAACAGCAGCAACATCACCGGGCCCGCCTGGGCAAGCATGCGCCCGGCTGTCTTGAGATCATCGACGACGGGCCGCCGCGGCGCGCTGAATCCGACGAGGGCGGTCGTGGTGACGAACACCGTGAGCAGCATCAGCCCCGCGATCGGGATCGACTGGGAGTAGAAAAAGTTGGCCAGGGCGACGAAGTAGACGAGAAAGGCCACGACAAAGACGTCGCGCCGGGCTCGCGTCTCCAGCAGCTTGAGAAACAGAAGCAGCACGAGCAGCGTCACCCCCGGGTCCCGGCCCATGATCGTGCGGTAGGAAAAAAAGACGCCGATCGCGCCGGCGAGAGTCAGCAGAATCAGCAGCCAGCGCGCGGGCAGGGCGCCGCCGCGAATCGAAACGAGGGCGCGCCAGAAAAGGAGCGCCGCCGCGGCGACGTCGACCCAGAAGGGCAGCCACAAGGTGTGCGAAGCCACCGTGAGGGTCGCGCCGGCGATCAAGGTTGCGAACGGCAGCAGCGGCAGCGACTCGGCGCTTCTCGGGTCAGCCATGGTAGAGCGCGAGCTCTTTCAGACAGCGCTCCCGGTGCGGGAACCCATCGCCGAGCGGCACCTCCGCGCCCGGAAGCTTCAGCCCGTAGCGCAGGCCGTGCTCCTCGGCAAGCATGACCCAGCGCGCAAGCCGCGACAGCCGCGCCTCCGTGTGCATGCCGGTGGGGAGTTGCTCCCAATCGAACCAGAGCTCGGAAGCGGCGCGCCCCGCGAACAGCTTGGTGAGCAGGAACTCGCTCCGGGCCGAGGCCTTCCAGGCGATATGGCGCGGAGAATCGCTGGCGTGATAGAGCCGCAGTCCCGCGAAATCGTCGGTCCCAGCGCCTGCCGGGATCGCGTCGCCGGTATCCGCGTCCGAATACGCCGGGGGCAGCGGGGCCGAATCGGGCCGCGGGTACACGAGCGCGCGCATGTCCGGCTGCACGTAGCTCCAGGCGCGCATCAGGCCCAGAGGGAACCGCGTATCGACGGTCACCCGTTCGAGCTGCAGCCAGCCCCGCTTGCCGGCTTTCAGCGGCAGCGTGACTGAGCGATGCGCTCGCGCCGGCACGTCGCAGCTGAGCCTGGCTCCGCGGCAGGCGAGATCGAGCGAATGGCGGTCGACGTCGCGCTTGTTCTCCAGTACGAGCTCGAACTGCGCCGTGTCCCCCGCGAACACCGGCGCCACGCGCCCGGCGCTCACGTAGAGGTGCGCAAGGTTCCGGAAGGTGTGCAGGATGGAAACGATGCCCAGGCCGGCGAGCAGAAACGTGAGCACGTAGCCGAGGGAGAGGTTGTAATTGATCGAACCGACCAGCATCAGGAGCACGGCCACTCCGAAGCTGAGACCGTGACGCGTGGGCAGGATGTAGACGCGGCGCTGGCTGAGGAACACCACGCCCGGCTCCGGCGCGTGGCGCCCGAACACCCACTGGAAGAAGTTGTACGCCTGCGAATACTGCAGCACCTGGTCGAGCTTCACGGGATCGGCACGGCGGAGATCAGGCCGCTTGCCTTGTCGATGCTCGAGATGCGAACCCCGTCGTGCACGGGCCGCAGGCGGTGGCCGGCCACGCCGGGGAGCACGGCCTGCACGTCCTCCGGGACGACCTTGTCGCGGCCTTCGATCAGAGCCCAGGCGCGCGATGCGTGCAGCAGCGCGAGCGCGGCGCGCGGAGACAGGCCCGTAGCGTACTCGGGCGAGCGCCGCGAATGCTCGACGAGCGCCTGGATGTAATCGAGAAGCGGCGCCGCGGCGTGCACGGTCTTCACCATCGCCTGCAGATCCATGAGATCGCCCGGCGCGAGGCTCGCGTCGAGCCCGGCAATCATGTCGCGGCGGTCCGCGCCCTGGAGCAGCGTGCGCTCGGCGTCGCGGTCGGGATATCCGAGCTCGATCCGCATCAGGAACCGGTCGAGCTGGGATTCGGGCAGCGGAAAGGTGCCCACGAGGTGCGAAGGGTTCTGCGTCGCGACGACGAAGAAGGGCTCGGGGAGCCTGCGCGTCTCGCCTTCGGTCGTGACCTGATGCTCCTCCATCGCCTCGAGCAGCGCCGACTGCGTCCTGGGAGTGGCGCGGTTCACCTCGTCGGCGAGGATCAGCTGCGAAAAAATCGGCCCCGGATGGAACCTGAACGTGGAACTTTCGCGCTCGTATACCGATACGCCGATGATGTCGGCGGGGAGCATGTCGCTGGTGAATTGTATGCGGTGAAAATTCAGACCCAGGAGCTTCGCGAGCACCTGAGCGAGCGTGGTCTTGCCGACGCCGGGCAGGTCTTCGATCAGAAGGTGCCCGCTCGCGAGCAGGCAGGCGAGCGCGAGACGGATCTGGCGCTCCTTGCCGAGGATGATTTTTCCCGCCTGCTGGACGATGCCTTGAATGAGCGGAGAGGACATCCGATGCGGGAGTGCCGGAAAACCGTCTGTTAAAGTCGTAAGTTTACTGGAAAGCCGATATGATTGGACGGAAGGAATAAAGTTCATGGCGACGGCGTTTATCACGCATGCCGACTGCGCAAGGCACGACATGGGCCGCAGCCATCCGGAGAGCCCGGCGCGGCTCGCCGCGATCGAGGACCACCTCATTTCCTCGGGTCTCGCGGGGCTCGTCGAGCGCCACGACGCGCCCGCGGCCAAGGCGAGCGAGCTCGCCCGCGTGCATCCGCTCGAATACATCGAAGCGATCCGCGAGGCCGCTCCGCGGAGCGGGATCGTGCACCTCGATCCCGACACCGCGATGTGCCCGTATACCTGGGATGCAGCGCTTCACGCAGCGGGAGCCGCGGTGCTTGCCACCGACCTCGTGATCGGCGGGCGTGCCGACAGCGCCTTTTGCGCGGTGCGCCCGCCCGGCCATCACGCAACGCGCACCCGCGCGATGGGCTTTTGTGTCTTCAACAACGTGGCCGTCGGGGCGATGCACGCACTCGAGCAGCACGGGATCGAGCGCGTGGCCATCATCGACTTCGACGTGCACCACGGCAACGGCACCGAGGACATCTTCAGCGACGACGAGCGCGTCGTGATGGCGAGCATCTTCCAGCATCCGTTTTACCCGTACAGCGGCACTGAACACGTGGCGCCGAACATGGCCAACGTGCCGCTGCCGGCGGGCTCGGACGGCAAGGCTTTGCGCACGGCGGTGGAGAAAATCTGGCTGCCTGCGCTCGACGAGCTCGAGCCCCAGATGATTTTCATCTCGGCGGGATTCGACGCCCACGTCGAGGACGACATGGCCGGCTTGCGCTTCACCGAAGCCGATTACGCCTGGGTGACGCAGCGCATCAAGGAAGTCGCGGACAAATACGCCGGCGGAAAAATCGTGTCGGTTCTGGAGGGAGGCTACGCGCTCTCCGCGCTCGGGCGGAGCGTGGTGACGCATCTGAAGGTCCTGGGCGCCTCGTAGGAATTTCTCCATGCGGACATGGCATTCGCTGGCTGTCGCTGTCGGGTTGCTTCTCCCGGTTGCATGCGGGGACAGCGGCAGCAGCAGCAGTAGTAGTAGCGTTGATTTACCGCCCCTTGGGGTACGGTTGCAGGAGGTCTTTGCTGCGGGCCTCTCCAGCCCGATCGATTTGCAGGCGCCG
>DATHJM010000061.1:0-9896 GCA_035489775.1 Burkholderiales bacterium | reverse complement strand
CGTGGGTCATTTCGATTCCGGTGCGGTTCGAGAGCAGCAGGGCGTTGAGGTGGTTCGAGCTGCCCGCGCCCACCGTGGCGTAGGTTGCTTTTCCCGGATTGTCTTTCGCGAAGGCCACCAGCTCCGGCACGGAGCCCGGCGCGAAGTTGGTCGCCCCGGCCAGCACCTGCGGCGAAGTGACGAGCAGGCTCACGTGCTCGAAGGACCTGAACGGGTCGTAGCCGAGGTTCTTGTAGAGAAGGTGATTGACCGCGTGAGTGTCGAACACGAAGAGCACGGTGTGGCCGTCGGCGCTCGCCTTCGCAGCCTCCGCCTGCCCGATCGAGCCGCCCGCGCCCGCCTTGTTCTCCACGACGATCGGACGGCCGAGCCCTTCGGTGAGCTTCGGGCCGATGACGCGCGCGACGCCGTCCACCGTGCCGCCCGCCGGCCAGGGAACGATCACCCGGATCGGCTTGTTCGGATACTGGGCCAGCGCGGCTGCCATAGTCAAAGACATTCCCAGCGCAAGCAGTCCCGCGGCGAGCCGGTTCATTTTTTCCCTTTCGGCGTCATCCACTGCGCGAGGCGCCCCGCATCGCGCAGCTTCTCCATTCCGAGGACCGCATCGCGCAATTGCGCCGCCTGGCTGCGCTTGAGCGCGTGCGCAGCGAGCTTCTCGAATTTCGCCACGATCTGCGCCTCGCTCGCGAAATTCGGCTCGCTGCCGCGCGGCGTCTCCACCGCGCGCTCGAGATGGCTGCCGTCGTTGAGATTCACTTCTACCCGCACCATGTGCCGATGCTTGGCGCCCTTTGCGCTGATTTCCGGGTCGGCCCGGACTTCGACTTTCCCGGCGAGCGCCATGCGCTTGGGATCGGCGACGACGGCGTCGCTGAACTGATCGACGAAGCAATCGCCTTCGAGCAGGAGCGTCGCCGCGCAGAAAGGAAGGTTCATCTGGGCCGAGGCGAGTCCTTCCGGCCGGTATTTCCAGCCGGCGTGATCCACGGTCACCTGCGAGGCGTGCACGATGATTTTTTTCACGTCCTTCGCGCCGAACGCCCGCTCAGCCCGCATCTCCCGCAGCGCGTCCAGCGTGGTGTGGTTGCTGCCGACGCAGGAATAGAATTTGAGCGCGACGCCCATCGTCTGCCAGATGCTGCCGAACCCCGCCGTCAGCTCGGCGAGCCTGAAACGGTCCTGCGAGCGCGAGAAGGTCGTGCAGAAGCCGCCGTACTCGCTCTCGAACACGTCGGCGATCCCGGTGAAACCGGCCTCCGCGAGCAGCGCGCCGTAGAGCCCGCTCTGCGAGGAGCGGCCCGCGTGCATGCGCTTCACCATGGCGCCGTACTGCGCCGCCATCAGCCCGGCGGCCTGGGTGCCCGCGATCCCCAGCGCATGGATGGTTTTCTGCGCGTCGAGCGCAAGGCCGCGCGCGGCGCCCGCCCCCGCGGAGAAAACGCCCAGCGTCGCTCCCGAATGCCACCCCTGCCCGATATGCTCCTGCCCCATGCACAGGCCTACCCGCGGACCGACCTCGTAGCCGGCGACGGCGGCGGTCAAAAATTCGCGGCCGCTCATCCCGCGGAGCTCCGCGACGGCCACGAGCGCCGGGAGCACCACCGCGCCCACGTGCAGCACGCCTTCGCGGTGCACGTCGTCCAGCTCGAATCCCTGGACCTGCGTGCCGTTTGCGAGCGCCGCGTGCGGCGCCGAGAGCCGTTGCGCGGTCCCCCACACGCCGCACCCGGTGGAGCTGTCCAGCTTTTTGAGGGTGCGTTGCAGGATCCTGCACCATTCGAGATGCGCTCCGTAGAGCGCGCAGCCGAGCGAATCGAGAACGAGCAGCTTGATGCGCTCGCGCACTTCGCGCGGAACCGCCTCGTACCTGAGGCCCGAAACGAATTCGGCGATGCCGCGGGTGTAGGGGTTCGAGCTCATTCCAGACGGATCTTCGCTTCCCGGATCAGTTTGCCCATGCGCTCTTTCTCCGAGATGATGTAGGCGGCGAATTGCTCCGGGGTCCCTCCGATCGGCTCCGCGCCCTCCGCGACCAAGCTCGTCCTCACCTCCGGTTGGGCCAGCGCTTTCACGAATTCCGCGTTGAGCTTCACGACGATTCCCCGCGGCGTCCCCGCCGGCGCGAGCACGCCGTACCAGGAGCTCGCTTCGTAGCCGGGCAGGCCCGATTCCGCGATCGTCGGAAGATCCGGCATCGAGGGCAGGCGCCTTGTTCCGGTCACCGCGAGGCCCCTCAATTTTTCCGCCCTGATGTGAGGCAGGATCGCGACCACGCTGCTGAACATGAGCTGCACCCGGCCGCTCAGGAGGTCGGTTAGCGCAGGCGAGAGCCCCTTGTAGGGCACGTGAACCATGTCCACGCCCGCCATGGAATCGAACATCACCGCGGCGAGATGCGACGAGGTGCCATTGCCGTTCGAAGCGTAGTTGAGCTGTCCCGGCTTGGAACGCGCGAGCGCGACGAAGGCCTTGAAAGACGCGGCTGGAACCGAGGGATGCACGACGAGGATGAGCGGCGCGGATGCAAGCAGCGCCACCGGCGCGAAGTCCCTGATCGGATCGTAGGGAAGATTGGCGTTCAGATTCGGATTGACCGCGTGGCTGCCGACGCCGCCGAGAAACAGCGTGTAGCCGTCCGGTGCCGCTTTCGCCGCGAGCTCCGCGCCCAGCACGCCTCCCGCCCCGGGCCGGTTGTCGATGACGAGCTGCTGGCCGAGGCTGTCGGACAGATGCTTGCCTACGAGGCGTGCGATGTTGTCGTTCCCGCCGCCCGCGGCGAACGGAACGATCAGGCGGATCGGTTTGCCCGGATAGCTTTGCGCGAGTGCTGCGGTTGCAAGCAGCGACGCCGCGAGTGCTGAGACGATCCGGTTCATCCCGATTTTCCTAGGGCGAAACGAGCGACGGGCGCTTCTTCAGCGCCTCGCGCTCGAACCCGGCGACGCGTTTGTATTTTTCCATGAGCGCGGCGAGCTCCTCCCCGCTCACCACGTCCTCGACGCGCTCGAACGGCTTGTCGCCGGTGCGCTCGTGCACCAGGCGCAGGATGGTGTCCGGCGAGATCGAGCGGCTCGCGAGCACGACCTCGTTCGCGGGCTTGAGCCGCGCTTTTTCGTACGCCTCGAGCGCGGTCACGGGGTCGCGCCCGCGAGCAAGGCAGCCGGCGAGCGTGCGCGCGTCGAGGATGCCTTGCGCCGCGCCGTTCGCGCCGCGCGGATGCATGGGATGAGCCGCGTCGCCGACGAGCGTGACCCGGCCGAAAGTCCAGCGCGGCACCGGATCGCGGTCCACCATCGGATATTCGAGCACGACCTCGGCGTTCCGGAGCATTTCGGCGACATCCAGCCACTCGAAGCGGAAACTCTCGAAGGTCGGCAGGAAATCAGCGAGCCTGCCGTTCAGGTTCCAGTCGGCCTGAACGTTGCGCGGAGAGCGAAACTCGGCGGTCCAGGTGATGAGCTGGCGGCCCTGCTCGTCGGGCTCCCTCCCGATCGGATAGACGACGATCTTGCCGACGTCCAGCCAGCCGCACTGAACGAAGCTCTCGCCGCTGAGATAGGGCTTCCAGCGCGTCACGCCGCGCCACATGTTGATGCCGCTGTATACAGGCGGCCCCTCGTCCGGGTAGAGCTGCCTGCGCACGGCGGAATGAATCCCGTCGCAGGCGATCGCGACCGCACCGCGCACCGGCGCCCGGCCCGCGAAACTCGCGGTCACGCCCCCGGCGTCCTGCTCGAGCGTCTCGCAGCGGTGTCCGAGAGCGACGCTGTCCGCGCCGAGCCGCTCGCGCACCGCGTCGACCAGCACCCGGTGCAGCTCGCCGCGGTGGATCGAGAACTGCGGCCAGTCGTAGCCCGCGTAGCGGCCGCGCGGCTCCTTGTAGACGAACTGCCCGAAGCGGTTGTAGAAGCACATCTCGCGCGTCAGGACCGCTCGTCGTTCCAGGCGCCCGGCGAGTCCGAGCTCGGTCAGCTCGCGCACCGCGTGCGGCAGCAGATTGATCCCGACCCCGTGCCACTTCAGCTCGGCCGCGGCCTCGTAGACGCGGCACGGGATGCGGGCCTCGTGCAGGCTGAGCGCGAGCGTGAGGCCGGTGACCCCGCCGCCGATGATGAGAACGTCCCGGGCATTCTCCGATCGCACCTCGGAATGCTAGCATGGCGATGTTCGAGGCTTTCAAACGACAACCATGCGCTACGCATTCCTCGCGCTGCTCGCCGCCCTCATCCTGACGCCGGACACCGCGAGCGCACAAAGCTGGCCTTCGCGCCCGGTCAGGATCATCGTGCCGCAGGCTGCGGGCGGCACGCCCGACATCGTCGCGCGCGTCATTTCCGGGCGGCTGTCGCAGGCGCTGGGCCAGCAGGTCCTCGTCGAGAACCGCGCGGGCGACGGAACCATAGGCGCGCAGGCGGCGGCGCGCGCGGCGGCGGACGGCTACACCTATTTGTTCGCCCCGGCCTCGGTGCTCGCCATCAATCAGTACATTGCGCGGATTCTCCCCTACAGCCCGGAGGACGATTTCGCGAGCGTCGCGATGATCGGATTGAGCCCGCTCGCGCTCGTCGCAAGCCCGGAGCTGAATGTTAATTCGCTCGCGCAGCTCATCGCGCTCGCCAAGGCCAACCCCGGGAAGCTCGCCTTCGCGAGCCCCGGCCAGAGAACGCTCCCGGGAATGCTCGGTGAAATGCTCAAGATCCGCGCCGGCATCAGCCTGCTGCACGTGCCGTACAAAGGCGCGCAGGGCGTGCAGGACACGGTCGCCGGCCGCACCCAGCTCACCGTTCAGGGGATTCCGGCGATCGCCGCCGTCGTCCAGCGCGGGCAGCTTCGCGCGCTGGCGGTGAGCTCGCCCCGCCGCCTTCCGGAGCTGCCGGACGTGCCGACTTTTTCCGAAACCCTGCCGGGATTCGAATTCAACGGCTGGTTCGCTGTGGTCGCGCCGACCGGAACGCCGCGCGCGGCGATCCAGCGCATGAACCTGGAATTCAACCGCATCCTTCTGGATGGAGAGATGGAGCAGCGGCTGCGCGCGCTCGGCATCTATACCGAGGGCACCGGCACGCCCGAGGATGTCGACGCGTTGCTGAAGAGCGAGCGCGCGTTCTGGAGCAAGATCGTGCGGGAGCTGAAGATCGAGCCGGAGTAGGACGGGGCTTGACGTTCCGCGGCGCCGGACCGAGGATACGATTTCAAACAACCATTTCAAACAGCCACAGAGAGGAATCCCATGCCACGCCGCCGTTCCCCGATTCATGCGATGTTCGTCGCCGCGTTCGCGCTCGCGGCGAGCAGCACGGTTTCAGCGCAGCAGAAAAGCGGCAAGCACCACACGCTCGCCGCGACCCTCGAGACGGTGCAGTGGGGCTGGCTCGATCCGAACGAACCGCCCAAGCTCAGGGTCAATTCCGGCGACACCGTCTCGATCGAGACCATGATGCACGCGCACGACAAGGTGAAGCCCGGGATCACGATGGACGAGATCATCGCCCTGCGCAAGGCCAACCCCGGCGGCGGGCCGCATTCGATGACCGGGCCGATCTACGTCGAGGGCGCCGAGCCCGGCGACGTGCTGGAAGTGCGCATCCGCAGGATCGTTCCCAAGCCCTTCGCCGTGAACTTCAACCTCCCGGGCAAGGAATTCCCGACCATAGGCGCGCTCGCCTCGGAGATGCCCGACGGCTTCGTGCGCTTTATGCCGATCGACATGAAAACGCGCACGGTCGAGTTCAAGCCCGGCATCACCATCGACCTGAAACCCTTCCCGGGCACGCTCGCCGTCGGCATCGATCCCAACGATCCCTCGCCGCGCAAGGGCGGCGTGAAGGACAACCCGATGGCGCCGGTGTCGACGCTGCGCCCGTGGAAGAACGGCTCGAACATGGACATCAACGAGCTGCAGGCAGGTACGACCATCTTCTTCCCGGTGTTCCTGAAGGGCGGGCTCATCTGGACCGGCGACTCGCACTGCCGCCAGGGCAACGGCGAGGTCAACCTCACCGCGCTCGAATGCTCCTACAAGGAGATCGTGATCCAGCCGATCGTGCGCAAGGACATGAAGCTCGAGTGGCCGCGGATCGAAACGAAGACCCACTGGATCTCGGTCGGGTTGGACGAAGACCTCAACAAGGCGATGGTGAACGCGGTGCGCGAAGCGGTGGATTTCCTCGCGGCGCAGAAGACGGTCCCGCTCACGCGCTACGAGGCCTACTCGCTGGTCTCGATGGTGGGCGATTGCCGCGTCTCGCAGGTCGTCGACGTGCGCAAGGGCGTGCACTGCATGATCCCGAAGTCGGTGTTCACGAAGAAATAGGTCAAAGTGCGGGCGGTGCGCCGGTTTCTTGCGCCGCTCGCGCTCTCCGCGGCTCTGGCGGGCCCCGCGTGGGGCGCGCCCGAGCGTCCCGCCGCCCTGCAGGTCGCCGCCACGACGACGGACTTGAAGGCGCTCATCGAGGAAGTCGGCGGCGAGCGCGTCAAAGTCGAGAGCCTCGCCGGTGCGACGCACGATCCGCACGCGATCGAGGTCAAGCCCAGCCAGATCGCCCGGCTCAGGCGCTGCGCGCTCCTGGTGCGCATCGGGCTCGATCACGAGCCCTGGCTCGCGCGCGTCGTCGCCACGGCGGGCGAGGCGCGCCTAGCGCCGGGCGGCGAAGGCGATCTCGACGCCTCCAGGACCATCGCGCTTCTTCAGTCGGAAACGCCGCGGCTGCGCACGGACCGCCGCGCGCACGTGCATGCCTTCGGCAATCCGCACTACTGGCTCGATCCGGAAAACGCGCGCGCGATGACCGCGGCGATCCTCGAACGCCTCGCGCGCCTGCGGCCGGAGGAACGCGCCGTGTTCGCCGCCAATCGCGACCGCTTCCTCGCCCGGCTGGACGCGGGCCTGGCGCGCTGGAAGCGCACGCTCGCGCCCTATCGCGGCGCGCGCGCGGTCGTGGTGCACGAGAGCTGGCCCTATTTTGCGGAGCGCTTCGGCCTTTCGATCGTCGCCGCCATCGAGCCGACGCCCGGCGTGCCGCCCACCCCGGCGACGCTCGCCGAGCTCGCGCAACGCATGAAAGCCTCGGGCGTGCGCCTCATCATCGCGGAGCCCTATTCGGACGCTTCGCTGGTGCGCCAGGTGGCCGGGCGCGCGGGCGCTCGCGTGGCCGTCCTCATCCCGTCGGTCGGCGCCGATCCGGCGGCCGGCGACTACCTCGCGCTCTTCGACCTTAACGTCAAGCGCCTTGCGGCCGCGCTCGCGCCGCAGTGAGACTCCAAAGATGATCGAGCTGCTCGCTCTTCCCTTCCTCGCCTGCCTCGTGCTCACGCTCATGCACGTGCACCTGGGGCTGCACGTGCTCGCGCGCGGCGTGATCTTCGTCGATCTCGCGCTCGCGCAGGTTGCGGCGCTCGGCCTCACGGTGGCGCTCCTCGCCGGGCATTCCCTGCAGGGCGAAGGCGCGTACGGCTACGCGCTCGCGTTCGCGGTCGGCGGGGCGGTGCTCTTCGCGCTCACGCGCACGCGCGGCGGCCCCGTCCCGCAGGAAGCGGTGATCGGAATCGTGTACGCGGTGTCCGCGGCGCTCGCGGTGATCGTTCTCGACCGCGCGCCGCAGGGGGGCGAGCACATCAAGCAGCTCCTCGTCGGCTCGATCCTCACGGTGTCGGCACGCGATGTCGCGGTGCTCGCGGGGCTGTACGCGGCGATCGGCCTCGCGCACTGGGTGTTGCGGCGGCCGCTGCTCGAAGTCTCGCTCGATCCCGAGGGCGCGGCGCGCGCCGGGCGCGCGCTCGTCTTCTGGGATATTTTTTTCTACGCGAGCTTCGCGCTGGTCGTAACCTCCTCGGTGCGCGTGGCGGGCGTGCTCCTCGTATTCGCCTACCTCGTCGTCCCCGCGGCGATCGCCTCGCTTTTCGTGCGCTCGGTGCGCGCGCGGCTCGCGCTCGGCTGGGCCCTGGGCGCGGCGGTGAGCGCCGCGGGGCTGGGGGCCTCGTGGGCCTGGGATTTTCCCACCGGCGCCACGCTGGTGAGCGCCTTCGGCGTGGCGATCGCGCTCGCGGCGGCGGGTATCGGCGCAGCGCGCGCGGCGAAAGCCGTTCGCGAGAGAGGCCTTGCGGCGCTGCGGCCCGCGGCGGCGGCGGCGAGCGGCCTCGCCGCGCTCGCCGGCGCGCTGCTCGTCGTGCTGCCGGGAATGGATCATCCCTGGCTCGATGGCGTCGAGAGCGCGCTGCCTCAAGTGCGGGACGTGTTCCTCGCCGAAGACGAGCTCGAGACGCTGCGCGACACCGAGGACAGCCTCGCGCGCGGACAGGCGGACCTCGACCGCCTGCGCCGAATGGAGCAGGACGTGCGCTGGGGCACGCTCGCGATGGACGCCGAGCGCGAGGACCGCCTGCGGCAGTTCATCGCCGGGCGAGCGGAACTCGTCGCGGGCGATCAGCTGGTGCTTCGCGCGCTGCGCGACAGGGCGCGCGCTCGCCAGCGCTTTCCGCTCGGATTGCCGCTCGCGATCGGCGGCGGCGCGCTCGCTTTTTTCTTCGGCCGGCGCCGCCGTGAGACTGGCCGTTCCGTCTAGCCGGAGCGCTTGAGGCTCAGGACTCCAGGACCGAGCGCCCAGAGCAGGAGAAGGCCGCCCGTGATGGCGACGTTCTTCATGAAGTGGGCCATCTGCTCCGGGCCGCCCGAGGGATTATGAAACACCAGGGTGACCGGGATCATCCACAGGACCAGCGCCGCCGCGGCCCAGCGCGTCTTCCAGCCGGCGATGATCGCCAGCGCGGCGCCGATCTCGACGATGATCGAAGCGATGAGCAGCACCTCGGGGAACGGCAGGCCGGCCTTGGTCATATAGCCCAGGTTGGCGGCGTGATGCACGACCTTGTCGATTCCAGACAGCAGAAAGATCAGCGCGAGGAGTATGCGGCCGGCGAGGGCGACGAGACTTTGCATGGACGGGCTCCTTGGAATGTGAGCGGGAATTGAAGCATACAATAGCGGGCAATCGCCGGGGAGAAAGGCCATGTCCGCATCGCCGCGGGAAATCGTGCGCAACAACGTCAAGGAAAAGCTCGCGCGGGACGAGGTGGTCGCCTCCCTGACCGTGCGCCTGGTGCGCTCGATCGAGATCGCGCGCATGGCGAAGACCGCGGGCTTCGATTCCATCTACGTGGACGTGGAGCACTCCAGCCTCTCGCTCGAGACTACGAGCCAGATCTGCATCGCGGCGCTCGAGATCGGCGTCGCGCCCTTCGTGCGCGTGCCGAGCACCCGACCCGAGCACGTCTCGCGGGCTCTGGACGGCGGCGCGCTCGGCGTGATCGCGCCGCACATCCGTTCGGCGGCCCAGGCGCGTGAAGTCGTCGCTTCGGCGAAATACCCTCCCTTCGGCGAACGCTCCCTCGCAGGCGCACTGCCGCACCTGCACTACCGCTCGTTTCCGGCTGCGGAGACGAACGCGGCGATGAACGAGGTCACGATGGTGGTGGTGCAGTTCGAGACTGCCGACGCGATCGACAGGGCCGAGGAGATCGCCGCCGTCGAAGGCGTGGACGTGGTGCTGATGGGCACCAACGATCTCCTCGCCGATATGGGACTCCCCGGACAATATGAACATGAGCGCGTTCGCGAGGCGTATGCGCGCACCATCGCCGCCTGCCGCAAGCACGGCAAGCATGTCGGCGTGGGCGGTCTGGCGACGCGCCCCAAGCTCGCCGCCGAGTTCGTGAAGATGGGCGCGCGCTACGTCTCTACCGGCACCGATCTTGCGTTTCTGCTCGCCGAGTCCACCGCGCGCGCGAAGCAGGTGCACGAGATCGATCTGCGATGAGCGAGCGCGTATTCGTCGAGCATGACGAAGCCGACGCCTTTGCCAAGGCGCTGCTCGTCGCGCACGGCGTGCCGAAGAGGG
>DATHJM010000060.1:0-3167 GCA_035489775.1 Burkholderiales bacterium | reverse complement strand
CCTCGCGCGGGGAAAACGTCCCGCGGAAATGAGAGACGACGAAGCGGCGGTATACGATTTCTGCAAGGAGCTGCACGAGAAAAAATCGGTGAGCGATTCCGCCTACCGGGCGGCCGTCGCCCAGTTCGGCGAACGCGGCGTGGTGGACCTGATCGCGGTGTCCGGGTACTACACCCTGGTGTCGATGGTGCTCAACGTGGACCGGCACCCGATCCCCGGCGGAGCTCCTGCGCCGCTTCCGCCGCTTGGGTGAGAGACGGCTCGCATGAGCGAACAAAACGCCATCGCCCTGACCCAATCGCTGCTGCGGTTCGACACGGTCAATCCGCCGGGCCGGGAGCGCGACTGCGCGCGCCACGTCGGCGCGCTGCTGGAGGGTTGGGGTTTTCGCGTGGCCTACCACGAGTTTGCGGAGACGCGCACCAGCGTCATCGCTCGCGCGGGAGGCTCCGGGTCGAGACCCCCGCTGTGCCTGACGGGGCACATCGATACGGTGCCGCTCGGGGTTGCGGCCTGGTCGCGCGATCCGTTCGCCGGGGAAACCGACGGCGACCGCCTCTACGGGCGCGGCTCCTCGGACATGAAGGCGGGCGTCGCGGCGATCCTGCTCGCCGCCCGCAATCTCGCAAAGAAGCTCTCAGGCACGCCCGGAGTGGTCCTCGTATTGACCGCCGCGGAGGAGGGCGGTTGCATCGGCTCGCGCCATCTTGCGGAGCTGCCGCAAGTGCTCGGCAGCGCCGGCGCGATGATCGTGGGCGAGCCGACTTCGAATTATCCCTACGTCGGGCACAAGGGCTCGCTCAAGTTCTACGCGCGATTCCGCGGCGTTTCGGCGCACGGATCGATGCCCGAGCTCGGCGTGAACGCAATCTACAAGGCCGTGCGCGCGGTGTCCAGGCTCGAGTCATTCGACTTCGGCCAGCGGGCGCATCCGGTGATGGGCAAGCCGACGATGAACGTCGGCACCTTCGAGGGCGGCAACACGGTCAACTCCGTGCCTGACGCCGCGAGCTTCGGGGTCGACATTCGAACCGTGCCGGGGATGGATCACGCGGCCTTGCGCGCGAAGTTGCAGGCCACGCTCGGGAACGAGGCGGAACTCGAGGTGTTCTCGGACATGAACGCGGTGTGGACGGAGCCGGATCAGGACTGGGTTCAACGCGTGTTCGAGATCACCGGCCGCACGCTGGGCGTGAAGCCGGAGCCGCGCGCCCAGACCTACAACACCGATGCGGGGAATCTCCTGAAAGTATACAAGGGCGCGCCGACGGTGATACTGGGACCGGGCGAGCCGCAGCTCGCGCACCAGACCGACGAGTACTGCAGCATGGCGCGAATCGGCCAGTCGGTCGCGATCTACGAGGAGCTGATTCGCGACTGGTGCCGCATCTGAAGAGGACAATGCAATCTTGAAAGGACTCGCAATGCTTCACACCGGAAAACTGGCAAGCGCCTGTTTGCTGCTGGCTGCAGCCGCATCGGGCTTCCCGCAGGCGGCATCCGCGCAAGCCTACCCCACGCGGCCCGTGCGCATCATCGTGCCGTTTCCCGCGGGCGGCACCACCGACATCATCGCGCGTCTGGTCGCGCAAAGAATGTCCGAGACCCTGGGCCAGCCCGTGGTGGTCGAGAACCGCGGCGGTGCGGGCGGCTCGATCGGCGCCGACGCCGTGGCGAAGGCGGCGCCCGACGGCTACACCATCCTGATGCACAACATCACTTTTCCGCTCGCCTCGGTCGCGCTCGCGCAGGCGAACCGCGCGCCATACGACATCGACACCGATTTCGCCGGGATCTCGATCGCCGCGAACGTCCCGCTCGTCGTCACCGCGCACCCGAGCGTCCCTGCAAACAACCTGCGCGAGTTCGTGACGCTGCTGCAGAAAGACCGGAGCCTCAAGTACAACTACGGTTCGACCGGCCCGGGCTCGTTCATGAACATCGTCGGCGAAGTGTTGAAGCGCGACGAGAAGATCGACATGGTCCATATCCCGCTGAAAGGCGCGGCTCCCCTCAAGCAGGAGCTGCTCGCAGGGCGCCTGCAGCTCGGCGGCGACCAGCTCTCGTCCTCGCTTGCGGAAATCAAGAGGGGTTCACTCAAGGCGCTCGCGACGAACGCCCCGCAGCGCCTTTCAGCGCTTCCCGACGTGCCCACGGTGCGCGAGTTGGGCTTTCCCAAGCTCGAGGTCGACGGCTGGAATGGTCTCTTCGCGCCGGCAAGGACGCCGCGCGAAATCATCGAGCGGCTGCAGCGCGAGACCGCCGCGGCCGTGCGCCATCCGGATTCGGTGAAGCGCCTCACCGATCTCGCGGCCGAGCCGGTGGGCTCGACGCCCGCGGAGCAGGACGCGGTGCTGCGCCGGCAAGTCGCGCAGTTCAGGCCGATCATCCGGGAACTGGGCGTGACGATAGACTGAGTTCATGAAAACCGATCGAACACCCGCAATGCTCGCTGCAGCGCTCTTCGCGCTCGCCGCGCCTTTCGCCGGCGGTCAGGAATACCCGGCGCGCGAAATCCGCTCGCTGTGCAACTACGCGCCGGGCTCGGGCGCGGATATCATCGTGCGTTTCTACAGCGACCGGCTGTCCAGGCTCGCCGGGAGGCCGGTGATCGTCGAGAACAGGGTCGGTGCGAACGGCATGATCGCAAGCGACGCTCTGGCGAAATCGAGACCCGACGGCTACACGATCCTCATCACGCCGGCGAGCGCCACGATCGTGTCGGCGCCGTACATGTTCAAGAGCCTTCCTTTCGATTCCGCGAGGGACTTTGCCGCGGTGACGACGATCGCTTCGCTGTCGTTCGTAATCCTGGTGGACGCCGCGGGCCCGATCAGATCCATAGGCGAGCTGGTCGCGCACCTCAAGGCGAAGCCGACCGCGAGCTTCTACGGCGCAACCAGCAACACCGGGGTGATCGCCGCGGAGCTGTTCAAGACCGCGGCCGGCGTGAAGACGACTTACGTCCCGTACAAGCAGAACGTCCAGGCGCTGACCGATCTGCTCCTTGGGCAGCTCGACTTCATTTCCTTCGACGCGACCTGGGCGCTGGGGCAGGCCAAGGGCGGAAAATTGCGCATTCTCGCGGCGACCGCCGCCAGGCGCTCGACTGCGATTCCCGACGTGCCTACGCTCACGGAGCTCGGTTACGGCGGCAACGACGTCTC
>DATHJM010000059.1:0-4290 GCA_035489775.1 Burkholderiales bacterium | reverse complement strand
CCGCGGAAAAAAGGACGTCGTTCTCGGTGACCCCGAGGACCCCTTTCCCGTAGAGCTCCGCAGTGACGGCCATGCTCGAATGCACGTGCACGGCCGCTTTCGGCGTGCCGGTCGAGCCCGAGGAGTACAGCCAGAAGCAGGGATCGTCGGAGGTCGTCGGCGCGGGCGAGAGCTCGGGTGAACCTTTCGCGAGGACCTCCTGGAAAGTTTCGTGGCCCGATGCGTCGCTACCCGAAACGATGACGTGTTTCAGGAACGGCGGCTTGAGCAAAAGCGGCGCGAACTGCGGCAGCAGCTGCGCCGAGACGACCAGTGCCTTGGCGCGGGTGTCGGAAAGCATGTATTCGTAGTCTTTCGGCGTGAGCAGGGTATTCACCGCGACCGGGATGATCCCCGCCTTGATCGCGCCGAGGAAAGCAGTCGGGAAATCGATCGTGTCGCTGAGTGCGAGCAGCACCCGGTGCTCCATCTCGAGGCCCATTGCCCGCAGCCCGGATCCGAAGCGGTTCACGCGTTCGGCGAGCTCGCCAAAGGTGTACCGGCCTGCGTCGTCGACGAACGCGACCTTTCCCGCGCGGCCAGCAGAGATGTTGCGCTCGACCAGATCGTACGCGGCGTTGTAGTCGCGGGGAATATGGATTTTCGGCGGGCTGACCGAGTGGTCAGCGGCGCTGAACGACGGCACGATTCTCTACCCCTTCTCCGAGCGACTCAGACTGTGAGCCCGGTTTCCGTGCGACATTGAGAAATCCAGCCGGTTACCCAGGCCGCGGCGACCTCCTCGGGCATCGTGCCTGCGCTGGCATCGTGCAACATGATCTCCCCGATGCGCCTCGCTCCCAGCTCGGAGAGGATCGCGTCGAAGCGCTTGCCACCGTTGCAGAAGGTTTCGGCGTAGGTCCGGTCGCCGAGCGCGATCACGCCGTATTGCACATTGGAGAGGTCGGGACGCGCGGTCTGAAGCGACTCGTACAGGTTCTTCGCGTTGTCGGGCACGTCACCCTGCCCGTAGGTGGACGAGCAGATCAGGAACAGGCCGCCGCCTGAAAACACCCCCGCATCGAGGCCGTCCATCGGCGTCGTCCGCACGCGGGTTTCGCCATCGTCGAGCGTGAGCTCGAGCTCCTGGGCGACCAGCTGTGCAGTGCCGGTCATCGTCCCCACGAGTATCGTCAGTTCGAGCGCCATCGGTGATCTTCGCGTTCCCGCTTGCGTTTCGATATGAGGTGCATCATACTGCATACCTCGCGCTTGGCAAGCATTATATTGCATTCATGAGCACGCTAACTACTCACATTAAGAAATCATCGCAAAATACTGTTTATACTAAAAACAGTGAACCCAATAACGAACGTGACTACCTCGCCGCCTTGGGCGAAAGGGTGCGCGAGGCCAGGGCGCGCCGGGGAATGTCACGCAAGCTACTCGCACGCGATTCAGGGGTGTCGGAGCGCTACCTAGCTCAGCTCGAGGCAGGACAGGGAAACATCTCCATCCTGCTCCTGCGCCAGATTGCATCGGCGCTCGATTTACCGCCCACCGAGCTGCTTGCCGAGGATACGGGCGACGCGGTGGAGCTGACCCTCACGACGCAATTCCTGAAGCGGCTCCCGCGCCAGAAGCTCGCCGCCGTGCGATTGCAGCTGGTGCGCGATTACGGCAGTGCCCACGACGAGCGCATGAAGCGCATCGCGCTCATCGGACTGCGCGGCGCGGGCAAATCCACGCTCGGTGCGAAGCTCGCCAAGGCGCGGGCCGCGCCCTTTGTCGAGCTCGACCGCGAGATCGAGCGCGAGGCGGGCACCAGTCTCTCGGAGATCTTTCTGCTCTACGGGCAGGCGGGTTATCGGCGCTACGAGAGGCGCTGCCTCGAAAGAGTGCTCGAAAAGAACGAACGCGCCGTGATCGCCACAGGCGGCAGCATCGTCTCGGAACCAGGAACCTACGACCTCCTGCTCTCCTCCTGCTTCACGGTGTGGCTGAAGGCCGAGCCCGAGGAGCATATGTCGCGCGTGATCGCGCAGGGCGACACCCGTCCGATGGCCGGGAACGACCAGGCGATGGAAGATCTGCGGCGTATACTCGACGGCCGGGCCGCGCTCTACGGACAAGCTGACGTCACGGTGGACACGGCCGGCAAGACGCCGGAGCAGAGTCTCTCCGCGCTGCGCAAGGCAGTCGCCCACTAGCACCAGGAGCCAACCCCATGAGTGCCGTGCCTGAAACCAGACCCTCCCCTCCCCTCGTCGCCTACGACACCCACCCGGACCGTTATCACCACTGGCGGCTTTCCTTCGACGGGCCCGTGGCGACGCTCGCGATGGACGTAAACGAGGACAAGGCTCTCAAACCCGGATACAAGCTCAAGCTCAACTCCTACGACCTCGGCGTGGACATCGAGCTTGCGGATGCGTTCAACCGCATCCGCTTCGAACATCCCGAGGTGAAGTGCGTGGTGATTACCAGCGCGCGCGAGCGCATGTTCTGCTCGGGCGCCAACATCTATATGCTCGGCCAGTCCACGCACGCTTGGAAGGTGAATTTCTGCAAGTTCACCAACGAAACACGCAACGGCATCGAGGACTCGAGCCGCCACGACGGATTGAAGTCCCTCGCCGCGGTCAACGGCACGGTCGCGGGCGGCGGCTACGAGCTAGCGCTCGCCTGCGATGAGATCCTCATGATCGACGATCGCTCCTCTACGGTGAGCCTGCCCGAGCTGCCGCTGCTGGGCGTCCTCCCCGGAACGGGCGGCCTCACGCGCGTCACCGACAAGCGAAAAGTCCGGCGCGACCTCGCCGACGTGTTCTGCACGACGAGCGAAGGCGTGCGCGCCGACCGCGCAAAGCAATGGAAGCTGGTGGACCACATCGCGAAGCCTCAGGGCTTCAAGGATGCCGTCGCCGAGCACGCTGCGGCGCTCAGCACGCAAAGCACGCGCGGAAAGGGCAAGGGCGTGACCCTCAACCCGTTCAGGCGCTCGATCGACGCCGGCGGCTACCACTACGACAACGTGGACGTGGTGATAGACCGCAAGCAGCGCACCGCGACGATCACGGTCTTCGCACCGCGGAGCGAGGTTCCTTCGAGCATCGAGGCAATCCACGCGGCTGGCGACAAGTGGTGGCCGCTCGCGATGGCGCGCGAGCTGGACGACGCCGTCCTGATGCTGCGCACCAATGACCTGGAGATCGGTACCTGGATCTTCAACACGCGCGGGGACACGGACAAAGTGCTGGCGGCCGACGCGGCGCTCAAGGCGAACGAGAACGACTGGTTCGCGCACCAGGTGACCGGTTTCCTGCGCCGCGCGCTTGCAAGGCTGGACGTCTCCTCGCGCACCATGTTCGCCATCATCGACAAGGGTTCCTGCTTCGCGGGCACGCTCTTCGAGCTCGCGCTCGCAGCCGATCGCAGTTACATGCTCCAGCTGCCCGACGATGAGGCCGGTGCGCCGGCGGTCGCGCTGTCGGAGCTGAATTTCGGCGCCTATCCGATGGTCAGCGAGGAAGCGCGCATCAACGCGCATTTCTGCGGCGAGTCGAAGCCGGTCGATGCGGCGCGCGCGCGCATCGGCGAGAAGCTCGACGCCAAGCTCGCCTCCGAACTGGGCCTGGTCACCTTCACGCCCGACGATCTCGACTGGGACGAGGAGGTGCGCATCGCCATCGAGGAGCGCGCAAGCCTGTCCCCTGACGCGCTCACCGGCATGGAAGCGAATCTCCGCTTCTCGGGCAAGGAAACCATGGAGACGCGCATCTTCGGCAGACTCAGTGCCTGGCAGAACTGGATCTTCATTCGCCCGAACGCGGTCGGCGAGCACGGCGCCCTGAAAGTCTACGGCAGCGGCACGAAAGCCAAATTCAATTGGGAGCGCGTATGAGCGCCATCGACTATTCCGAAAAAATCCCCAACAACGTCGACCTCGCGAACGACAAGACGCTGCAGCGCGCGCTCGAGCACTGGCAGCCGCGCTTTCGCGACTGGTGGCGCGACATGGGGCCGAACGATTTCGCCGGCGCCGACGTGTACCTGCGCACTGCAGTGGGAGTGGACGCGCAAGGCTGGGCGCATTACGGCACGGTGAAGATGCCCGATTATCGCTGGGGCATTTTTCTGGCCGATCCGATCGCGGAGCGCACCATCGGCTTCGGGGACTCCTTCGGCCAGCCGGTGTGGCAGCAGGTGCCCGGCGAATTCCGCTCGCAGTTCCGCCGCCTCATCGTCACGCAGGGCGACACCGAGCCCGCTTCGGTCGAGCAGCAGCACCTGCTCGGCCACACCTGCCCC
>DATHJM010000058.1:0-5881 GCA_035489775.1 Burkholderiales bacterium | reverse complement strand
GGCGGGCCTCGTCGTCGGCGGGCGCCCGATCGGGCCGGCGGAAATGGATCTGCGCTGGGCCGGCGGCATCATGTACCGCAACTCCGAGATCGAGGAAACCGGACTCGCCGCGGGCGTGCTCGGACACCCGGCGCTCGGCGTGGCCTGGCTCGCCAACCGGCTGGGAAAAAGCGGCGTGACGCTCGAAGCCGGGCACCTGATTCTCGCGGGCTCGTTCACGCGCGTCGTGTTCGCGAACAAGGGCGATACTTTGCACGGGGACTTCGGGCCCCTCGGCGGAATCGCGGTGCAATTCGTCTAGGGGAGCGGCACTCATGACTGGAATCGGCTTTCGCATCCTTCCCATCCCCAAGCGCCCCGACAGGAAGCTCGTCGCCGGGCTCGCGCAAATGGTGACGCCGCACCTCTCCGACAGCATGCAGCGCCTGTACGCGGGCGGCCCGCAGCTTCGCCCCATGCACAACGGCGCGAAGCTCTGCGGCCCCGCGTTCACGGTGCGCACCGCGCCGGGAGACAACCTTCTCGTCCACAAGGCGATCGATACCGCCGAGCCGGGCGACGTGATCGTGGTGGACGGCGGCGGATTCAACGACCACGCGCTCATCGGCGAACTGATGTCGGCGCGCGCGGAGCAGCGCGGCGTCGCCGGCATGGTGATCTGGGGGGCGATCCGCGACTCGGCAGAGCTCGCGGCCGGAAGCTTTCCCGTCTATGCGAGCGGCGTCACGCACCGCGGCCCCTACAAGAACGGGCCGGGCGAAATCAACGTTCCCATCACCATCGGTGGAATGCTGGTGAACCCCGGCGACATCATCGTCGGCGACGCCGACGGCCTGGTTGCCGTCCCGCAGGAGCAGGCGGAAGAAATTCTCGCCTCGGCGAAGTCCATCCTCGTCAAGGAAGAAGGCTCGATGAAGCAGATCCGCGCCGGAACGGTGGACCGCAGCTGGGTCGACAAGGCGCTCAAGGAGAAAGGCTACAAGGTCTGACGATGGAACTTCCCGTCAATACTTTCAAACGCGCCCTGAAGGCGGGCAAGGTCCAGATCGGCCTGTGGTGCAGCCTCTCGCACCACTACGCGACCGAGCTCGTCGCCGGCTCGGGCTTCGACTGGATCCTGCTCGACACCGAGCACTCGCCGAACGATCTCGAGTCGGTGCTGCGCCAATTGCAGGCCGCGGCGCCCTACCCCACGCACGCCGTGGTCCGCGTGCCGTGGAACGACATGGTGACGATCAAGCGGTTCCTGGACATCGGCGCGCAATCGATCCTGATTCCTTACGTGCAGAACGCGGAAGAAGCGAGGAACGCCGTCGCTTACACGCGCTATCCGCCCGCGGGCGTGCGCGGCGTCGCCGGCGGAACGCGCGCGACGCGCTTTGCGCGCGTGAAGGACTACGCGAAGCGCGCCCACGAGGAGCTCTGCGTGCTGGTTCAGATCGAGACCCAGCAGGGCCTGGACAACCTGGAGAAAATCGCCGCGGTGGAAGGCGTGGACGGGGTTTTCATCGGCCCGGCGGATCTCCATGCGTCGCTCGGCTACACCGGCGAGACCAACAATCCGAAAGTCATGCCGGTCATCGACGACGCCATCCGCCGCGTCAGGAAGGCGGGAAAGGCGCCGGGCATCCTCACCGGCGTCGAGGCCGACGCGCGCCGCTGGCTCGAATGCGGCGGATTGTTCGTCGCGGTCGGCGCCGACACGAGCGTGCTCGCGCGCGAAACGGAGAAGCTCGCGGCCAAATTCAGATAAAGCCGGACGGCTGCGCCGCCGGTTTATCTCCGCGCGATCGAACGGACGCAAAGCGCCGTTCATCGCGCGGGTGTTTGCCAACTATTTCCGCTTTATCGAGCCGGCGTGGCGGGCCGCTGTTCCGGATGATCCATGGCCCGGCTAACGAATGTCATTTTGGACGCTCACTGTTCGGAAACCGTCCGCGCCTTTCGGTTGCGGTTCGGCGCCGTCCCATCCGAAAGGAGCGGAAAATGCTTGCGATCAGAACCGTCATTGCGATATCCGCCGCGGTCATCGCCCTGCTCGGGTGCGGTTCCGGCACGGGACGGGATGCACCTTCCGACGCTTCCGCCGCCGGATCGCCCGCGCCGACACAATCGGCCAGCTCGGCCAACTGGACGCTCGGCGGGGTGCCGTGCGCCCTGATCCCGGTCCCGGCGGCGGCGCCGCTCGGCATCGGAACCTGCCCGGGCGTGCGTCCCGGCGCGATCGTGCTCTCCGATGTCGGGCAGTGCACGCTCAACTTCCTTTTCCTCGGATCCGATGGCTACAGCTACATCGGCACCGCCGGCCATTGCATCCTCGGCACCAGCCCGTTCGGCGGTGACGCCGGGGAGATGGCGTGGGACCCGGGCACGGGGCCGGTGGCGCGCGACGCCGGCGGAAATCCGATCGGCGAGTTCGCTTACGCCATTCTCCAGGACCCGAAGGACTTCTCCCTGATCCGGCTCGACCCGTCCGTGCAGGCGAGCGCCGGCATGTGTCACTTCGGCGGGCCCACCGCGGTGAACGACGACAATCCCGGCATCACGGAACCCGTGGTGCTCAACTGGTTCGGCAACGGTGTCGGGGTGGGCGCCGTGCTCCCCGCCCGCAGCGCGGTGGCGGCGGGCATGCCCAGCCCGGACCACGTGTTCGCTCAGGGCGCCGCGGCTCCCGGTGATTCGGGAAGCGGAGTCATCTCGAGCGACGGCCGCGCGGTCGGAGTATTGGTGACGGTGGGAGTGCATACGGCCTCCGTCGGCTCCGGCGGCCTGGACGCCGGCATGATCGGAATGACCCGGTTGACCCCGCAGGTCGAGCGCGCGAAGGCGGTTCTCGGCGTGGACCTCGTTCTGCAGGTCGCACCGGCCCAGTAGCAGTCCTGCCCGCCCGGCCCGCGCCGTCTCCCCGCGGGTCCGGGCGCGGCAGTTTTTTTCGCCGCCGCGGGGCCGGAGGCGCCCGCCCCGAAAGCGGGACGGGTGGCACAATGTCGCCCCGGATGGCTTTTCCTCTGACCCGCGCGTGGCGCCCGATCGAAGCGGCGCTGTTTCCCTCCCGCCTGGCGGTGCTGCGCGAGCTCCTCGTCGCGTTTGTCGTGTTCAACGCCCTGGTGCGCCTCGCGCTCGCGGTCTTCAACGGCGAGCCGTCGTTTTTTCTGCCCTGGCGCATCGTTCCGGCGCTGCTGATCGGCGCCTTGTTCGATCTGGGCGTGGCGACGTTTTTCCTCGCGCCGTTCGCCGCGCTGCTCGCGTGGTGGCCCGCCCGCTATCCGGCCGCGCTCAAGGTCTTCCTCGCGCTGCTGCTGCTGCCCCTCTGCGGCCTCGCGGCGTTCGTCGCCGCCGCCGAGCTGACGTTCTGGAACGAGTTCGCTTCGCGCTTCAACTTCATCGCGGTCGACTACCTCATCTACACCAACGAGGTGATCGGCAACATCCGCGAGTCGTACAACATGCCGCTGCTGTTGTCGCTCGTGGCCGTTGCTTCTCTCGCGTTGTGGTGGGTGATCGTGCGCAGGATCGGTCCGCTCGTCCCGGTGCCTCCGGGCAGGCTCGCCGTCCGCTCCCGAGCCGCGGCGCTGTGGATGATCGCGCCCTTGGTCGCGTTCGGCGCGCTCGACGCGCGCTACAAGGAGTTCTCGCCGGACGCGCAGCTCAACGAGCTCGCCGGCAACGGCTACTACGATTTCTGGCACGCTTTCCGCTCCAACGAGATCGACTACGAGCGCTTCTACAGGACGCTGCCTCCGGAGCGCGCGGCGCAGGTGCTCGCGCGCGAGCTGGACACTGCGCGCACTGCGGCCGAAGTCCCGCGGCTGCCGTTCGAGCGCGCGATCGCCGCCCGCGGGCCCGAGAAGCGGCTCAACGTCGTCCTGATTTCCGTCGAGGCCCTGAGCGCCGATTTCCTGGCTGCGTTCGGCAACCGCGAAGGGCTGACGCCGCGGCTCGACCGGCTCGCCGGCGAAGGGATGCTGTTCACGCGCCTCTACGCGACCGGCACGCGGACCGTGCGCGGGCTGGAGGCGCTGACGCTCTCGTTCCCTCCGACACCGGGCCACTCGATCGTGAAACGGCCGGACAACGACCGGCTGTTCTCGCTCGGCGAAGTCTTCAGGGAGAAGGGCTACGAACCGCTCTACCTTTACGGCGGTTACGCCTACTTCGACAACATGGAAGCGTTTTTTTCGGGCAACGGCTACACCGTCATCGACCGCACCGCGCTCAAGCCCGAGGAGATCACCTACGAGAACATCTGGGGCGTGGCCGACGAGGACCTGTTCAGGCACGCGATCGGCGAGCTGGACAGGCGCCATGCCGCGCGCAAGCCGTTCTTCGCGCACATCATGACCGTGTCCAATCACCGCCCATTCGCGTATCCCGGCGGGCGCATCGACATTCCCTCCGGGACGAGCCGCGAGGGCGCAGTCAAGTACACCGACTTCGCGATCGGGCAGTTCATCGACGCTGCCCGCGCAAGGCCCTGGTTCGAGCGCACGCTCTTCGTCATCGTCGCGGACCACACCCACAAGGGACGCGGACGGACCGAGCTGCCTCTAGAGAACTACCACATCCCGCTCATCGTCTACGCGCCCGGTCGCGTTGCGCCGCGCCGCATCGACACGATCGCGTCGCAGATCGACGTCGGGCCGACGATCCTCGGGATGCTGGACTTCGGCTACCGGTCGCGGTTTTTCGGGCACGACATCCTGCACGAAGGGGTGAATCACCCGCGCGCGCTGCTCGCCAACTATCAGACCGTCGGCTACTACCGGGACGGGATCGTCGTCGAGCTGAAGCCGAAGGGGCGCTACCGGATCGTCGACGCCGCCACCGGCCGCGAGCGTGCGGAGGACGCGCTGTCCGCGCGCGTGATGGACGAGGCGATCAGCTACTACCAGCTGGCGAGCCGCGCGTACAAATCCGGGCAGCTGAAGCTGGGGGCGCAGCCTTAGCCGTTCTCGAGGACGATGTCCCACATCGCCACGAGCGAGTCCGGCTCGAGCCCCTGGGTGGGTGGCCTCAGGGAAACTATCAACTGCTCCTTGCCATCGAGCGCGGTTTGCAGGAAGCGGTCTTTGTCGTTCAAGGGCTCGCCCGCGAAATACATTTGCGTCACCAGGCGGTTGCTCTTGCCCGTGACATCGAAATGAATATGCGGTGGCCGCATCCTGCCGGGGCCGGCCGGATATGCCCCCGGCTTGATGGTCTTGATCCGGTAGCGCCCTTGCGCATCGGTGGTCAGGATCGCGGAGCCCTCGAAATTGGGATCGAGCGGCGCTGGGTTGTGGTCGCTCGGGTGCGTGTAGCGCCCATGGGTATTGCCCTGCCAGATCTCCACGCGGGCGCCCTGGACCGGTTGTCCCTGGAGGTTTACGACCCGCCCCATCACATGGATCACCTGTCCGGCTGCGCGTCCCGGTTTGCCCGGGATGGTCGTCAGGTCCGCGCTCTGATGCAGCGGTCTGGCGACGGGATAAAACGGCCCGAGGATTTGATCCGGTGTCCGCCTTGGCCCTTGCGCCGACGCGATCCTCCCGCCGCCGAACACGGCCAGGCCGCCTGCCGCAACCGCCATACCCAGAACGTCCCGGCGTGAAATTCCATCATGAGTACTCATCGTCACATCTTCCTGGAAATGTGTTGCGCTTAACGTTCCATCCTTGATCTCGGAACACACACTGTCTCATCCCTGTGCTCTTTCTTGCCACTTCGGGACATTCACGCCTTTCACGGTGAGCCACAGGGCGAGCGCCAACTCAGCGGCGAAGGCGGGCAGCATGATCCAGGGGAACAGGTACCCGGCAGCGAATGCCGGGGCGAGCATCTGCGCCAAGCTGAAGACTACGTAGCCCACGCCTCCGATCACCAGAAGGTCGCCGATGATCCT
>DATHJM010000057.1:0-2407 GCA_035489775.1 Burkholderiales bacterium | reverse complement strand
TCGCATGTCGCGGCGCTCGGCCTCGCATCCTCCGAAGGCAATTCGCTCCCCGCCCAATTCGCAAACGGCATGTTCATCGGCGAGCACGGCTCGTGGAACCGCAGGCCGTTCAGCGGCTACAAGGTGGTCTTCGTGCCCTTCCAGAGCGGCAGACCCTCGGGCAATCCTGTCGACGTGCTCACGGGCTTTCTCAGCGAAGACGGCGACGCGTACGGGCGCCCGGTGGGCGTGGCCATCGACCGGCGCGGCGCGCTCCTCGTCGCAGACGACGTGGGCAACGTCGTCTGGCGCGTGACCGCGGCGCGTTAGTTGTTGTTATCCATGATTACTCAGAGAGGAACCATGAAGCTCACTCGCCTGATCTGTGTCATTCCGTGCGCGCTCGCCGTTTCCGGCTGCGCCTCCATGTGGCCGGCCTCACACCGGGTCGATGCGTACGTCCCATCCACTTCCAATACGGTCGTCTGGGGCTACCTGCCCGCCGGCCGCGCGCCGGTGCTCACCATCCGTTCCGGGCAGACGGTGCGCATCGACACGGTCTCGCACCAGGGCCTGCTGAGCGGCACGGACCCGGTCAAGTTCTTCGGCGCGGCGGGCATCGCGCCGAGCGAAGTCCTGCCCGATGCGAGCGAGATCTACGCAAAGGCGCCGCGCCCGAAAGACGCGGGCGCGCACGTGCTCACCGGGCCGATCTTCGTCGAAGGCGCGGAACCCGGCGACATGCTGGAAGTGCGCATGCTCGATTTCCAGTTCCGCGTGCCCTACGGCGTGAACAACAGCAACAAGGGCACGGGCGTGCTGCCCGACGTGCACGAGAAGCCGTATCCGAAAGTAATCCGCTTCGACCTCGCGCGGCGCGTCGCCCTCTTCGCGCCCGGCATCGAGGTGCCACTCGTTCCCTTCATGGGCATCATGGCGGTCATGCCGCCCGACCCGCTCGCCAACACCCGGCCGCCGGGCATCTACGGCGGAAACATGGATTTCAACCGCCTCACCGTCGGCGCGAGCCTCTATCTGCCCGTGCACCAGCGCGGCGCGCTCTTCTACACGGGCGACTCGCACGCGGTGCAGGGCGACGGCGAGATCAACGGCACCGCGATCGAGGCCTCGCTCTCGCCCACGCTGCAATTCATCGTGCACAAGGGCGCGGGCCGCGCGATGAAATGGCCCAGCGCGGAGGACGCCGACAATTACTACGTGATGGGGATGGACGTCGATCTGGATGCCGCGCTGAAACAGGCGGCGCTGGAAACGGTCGCCTTCCTGCAGCGCGAAAAAGGCCTGTCGCCCGCGGACGCCTATTCGCTCGCGAGCATCGCCGTCAACTACACGGTCGGCGAAGCGGTCGACCAGGTGCAGATGGTGTACGGCGCGATCCCCAAGAAAATTTTCCGTAAGTAGAATCGCAGAGCGCAAAGGAATACCTCGATGCAACGATCCCAGCCGTTTACGCTGGCCGTCCCGGTCAATCACACCGATCACGTCCTCGGGCCGGCGACGGCGAAGGTGACCGTCGTCGAATACGGGGATTTCGAGTGCCCGTCATGCGGCCAGGCTTATCCCGCCGTGAAGATGCTGCTGAAGCGCTTCGGGGAGCGGATGCGTTTCGTATTCCGGCATTTTCCGCTCGTGGAGGTGCATCCCCACGCCGAGCTCGCGGCCGAGGCCGCCGAGGCAGCTGGCGCGCAGCACAAGTTCTGGCCGATGCACAACCTGCTCTTCGAGCACCAGCTGCACCTGAAGGCCGCGAGCCTGAGGCAGTACGCGCTGCAGGCGGAGCTCGACCTGGATCGGTACGACTACGAGATGAAGGAGCACCTTTACCTGCAGCGGGTGCACGAGCACATCGACGGCGGCGTGAAGAGCGGGGTGCGGTCCACTCCCGCGTTTTTCGTCAACGGCGCCGTGGAGGACGTGTCCTTCGGATTGGAACGCCTGGAGAAGGCTGTCGAAGCCGCGCTCGGGAAGTGAGTATTCCGGCTACAAGGTCGCCCCGGGCTGCGCGATCGCCTTCTCGATGAGCTGCCGCACGATCCACTCGTAGGCGTCGTCCACCGAGTCGGTGCGGTGCACGAGCTCGATATCCCTGGCATCGATGGTGCCGTGGCGCGCGAGCGCGTCGAAGTCGATGACCTCGTCCCAGTACTCGGTGCCGAAGAGCACGATCGGCATGGGCTTTTTCATCTTGCGCGTCTGCACCAGGGTCAGCAGCTCGAACAGCTCGTCGAGCGTCCCGTAGCCGCCCGGAAACACGATCACCGCCTTGGCGAGGTACGCGAACCAGAACTTGCGCATGAAGAAGTAATGGAAGTGGAAGGAGAGCTCGCGCGTGACGTAGGGGTTGTCGAATTCTTCCACCGGGATCGATATGGTGAGGCCGACGTTCATGCCGCGCGCCTCGGCCGCG
>DATHJM010000056.1:0-7202 GCA_035489775.1 Burkholderiales bacterium | reverse complement strand
GATGTCGGGCAGGCAACGCGCGAGGAAATCGACGTGGTTTCAGCGAGCGCCTCCGGTCTCAACTACGGCTGGAGCATCATGGAGGGCACTTTGTGCCTTGCCATTGGCGGCCCGTGTACGACACCCGGGCTCACCCCGCCGGTGTACGAATACGATCACACTCAAGGTTGCGCGATCATCGGGGGTTACGTATACCGCGGCGCCGCGATAGCGGAGGTTCAGGGGCAATACCTGTTTTCGGACCTCTGCAGCGGCTTTGTGCGCAGCCTGAGCTTCGAGAACGGTGTGGCGATCGTCAGGCAAGCACCGATGACGAACGCGGGTACTGTCCTGTCATTCGGCCAGGATGGTTTCGGCGAGGTCTACATACTGACCGGCGAGGGCCGGGTGCTGCAGATCGTGAGTCAGTGAGTTTGTTGAGGGGGCTGGATCGCGGATCCGGCCCGGGTCTCCAGTATTCCGATTTCGGCGCAGGCATTCAGAAAATCCGCCGCGTCGCCTGTAGCCACTCCGCACGCAACGGCCAGCTCGCCGGCAAGGGAGCCGTGGTCACTCAGGATCGCCGCCATCTTCAAGTGAACTTGCCGGTGGGGTAGCGAGGCGAAATCCGGCCAGCGCTTGAGCCGGACCGGCTCGCGGAGATCCCACGTGCCCAGCGATTCGCCCGCGCCGGTGACGAGACCCGTCAGCCACAGCAGTTCCTCGAGCGGGCGCGGCCTGATCCCCCATCGCGCGAGGCGCACGGCGAGTTTGCGCGTGTCGGGGACGTCGACTACCTTCCCGTCGATACGGCGCCGGTTGCGCAGCAGCGCAGTCAGCTCATCGGTGGTCCGCGACGAGTAGAACACCTGCCCCTTGGGATCGACCACCAGGGCGGAACCCGTTGCGAGCATGACATCGGAGGGATACGGCTGTTGGCACGCCCTGCGGACCATGCTTGCGAACGGTCTCCAGTTGTACGTGGGTGTCGACGACGCCGGAGCGGAAAGCTGCAACTTTCCCGCGACCGCGGTCAGGACTTCCGTCAGGCTGTGCGGGCCGCCCGGGCGGATCGGCTTGAGCAGCGTCCACTCCGCCGCCAGCACCTGGTCCCGGCTCAGGGCGATGCGCGGGGTGCCGCCGAAATTCACGTTCTCCCAGACCTGGTGCCCCTCCTTGCTGTCCATGTCCACGAGGACCGCGTCGGGCAGATCGCCCAGGCGGGCCGCGATGCACCATGACGGCTCCAGGTAGGTCTTGAGCAGTGCGAGCAGCGAGCGCAGGTAACGTTCCTCGTCGGCCCCCACGTTGACGAGCGAGAGAACCAGCGGCAGGGGTTTGTCTTCGGAACTCACTTGGGGATCCTCAAAGTTACGGTGACTCAGGCGCGGACCGGCTTGCCGCGCGCGACGGGCAATCCCGCGACTGCCCAGGCGTTGGTGCCGCCATCAACGTGCACGACACGGCGGAACCCCGCTGCGCGCAGCTCCGCGGCGGCGAACTGGCTGCGCGTGCCGGTCTGGCACACCACATACAGCGGATCGTTCGGGGAGAGGCTCGCGAGCAGCGCGGCGGGGTCGAGCCGGTCGAGGGGAACGTTGACTGCGCCTGCGATTCTCAGGACTTCGAATTCTCCAGGCGTGCGCACGTCAAGCAGATGGACTCCGGGCGCGCCAAGCACGCCGGCGAGCTGATTCGCGGACACGCTTTGCACCGCGACCTCCGGCGCGGCCCACTGCCCGGGCGCGCATGCGACCGCGGGCTGGCCCGCGCCGCCCCCGAGGTTGGCCGGGACCGCCTCGTGGATGCGCGCCGGCATGGGCAGGTTGAGATTGTTCATGATGGAAACGAACTCCTCGCGGGTTTTGCCCGAGACGCGCGCGTTGAAGCGCTTTTCCTCGCCGATGCTGCTCACTCTGCGCCCTTTGTAGTCGTGGGCCGGATAGACGAGGATCTGCTCGTCGAGCGCGAAGAGCTTCTCCGTGATGCTCGACCAGAGCGCTTCGGCGCTGCCGTTCTGGAAGTCCGTGCGTCCACAGCCGCCGATAAGCAGGGTGTCGCCGGTGAAGACGCGGTCGCGCCACAAGTAGGAGACGCTTCCCGGAGTATGCCCGGGGGTGGCGATCGTGAGAATTTCCTCGTGGCCGAAGAGGATCACGTCGCCGTCCTGAAGGAGGCGGTCGTAGCCCTGCGCATTGCAGTCGCGACAAACCGCAGTCTGCGCGCCCGTGGCCTGCTTCAGCGCGTGCGCGGCGGTCACGTGGTCGGCGTGCACGTGGGTCTCGAGCGTGTACTTGAGCGCGAGGCCGTGCTCGCGCAGAAGGCGCGAGTCGCGCTCGAGCTGCTCGGTGACCGGATCGATGAGGACCGCCTCGTGACTCGTGTCGTCTGCGATGAGATACGTGAGAGTGGACGATGCCGGGTCGAAGAGCTGTTTGAAGAACATCACATCCTCTGCATTTCGATGGGGCAGCCCGCTCAGGCTGCGGTGTTCAGCAGCTCCGCGGCGGCGCGCGCCATCCCGGTCTCGTCGAGCCGCTCGAGGGACAGGCGCCGGGCCCCATCATAATGCAAATAGTTTCGCGTGGCCGCGCGCAGGTAAGACGGGTCGTAGTGGGTGACGAGCAGGTCCGCGACCAGCTCGTCCCACGAACCCGAGTCGGTCTGCGCAAGCCAGCGTCCGATCACCGCGCGGCCGTAGCGGCTCGTCAGGCATTGCAGCTTTTCCTTGAGTGCCGCCGGCTCCTCCAGAAAATGCCGGTATTCCTCCATCAGGAAGCGCACGCGCTCGGGCAGAGGCACCTCGAGGCGCAGGCATTTCCCCTCGCGCATGCGATCGAGGAGCCGCGAGGGCACCTGCAGCTGGCCGATTTTCTTGCTTTCCGCCTCGACGAAGACGGGGCGCGCGGGATCGAGGCGCTTCAACGCGCTCCACACCAGGCTGTCGAACATCTTCTGCGAAGGCTGCGGTTCGCCCGGAAGCCCGCCGAGCAGCGAACCGCGGTGGCGGGCGAGGCGCTCCAGATCCAGCGCCTGCGCGCCCCGTGCGGCGAGCGCGGCGAGGAGGCGACTCTTGCCGCTCCCGGTGGCGCCGCACACCACCCAGAAGCTGAAACGCCGCGGCGTATTTTCGAGCTGTGCCATGACTTCGCGCCGGTACGTGCGGTAGCCGCCTGCCAGCGTCGCCGCCTCCCAGCCGACCTGGCGCAGCACATGCGCCATCGCGGCCGAGCGCTGGCCGCCGCGCCAGCAATAGACGACGGGGCGCCAGCCGCGATCGCGGCCGCGAAAACGCTCGTCGATATGCCGCCCGATATTCTTCGACACGAGCGCCGCCCCGATTTTTTTTGCGTCGAACGCGGAGACCTGCTTGTAGAGCGTGCCCACGCGGGCACGCTCGGCATCGTCGAGCACCGGGCAGTTTACCGCCTCGGGCACGTGGTCGAGCGCGAATTCGGCGGGCGAGCGCACGTCGATCACCTCGTCAAAGGCATCGAGCTGTGCTACCGTAACCGCGTCCAAGCGTTTCTGATCCATGCCTCAATTCTATCCATGAACGCCCCCGCCGATCTCATCCGCCTGACGCAGTTCTCCCACGGGGGCGGCTGCGGCTGCAAGATCGCCCCGGCGGTCCTCTCGGAGATCCTGGCCAAGACCCCGATCCGCGGGCTGCCGAAGGACCTGCTCGTGGGGATCGAATCGAGCGACGACGCCGCCGTGTACCGGCTGAACGACGAGCAGGCGATCGTCGCCACCACCGATTTCTTCACGCCCATCGTCGACGATCCCTACGACTTCGGGCGCATCGCCGCGGCCAACGCGCTCTCGGACGTCTATGCAATGGGCGGCAAGCCGATATTCGCGCTCGCCATCGTCGGCATGCCGCTGGACAAAATGCCGGTCGAGGTGATTCAAAGAATCATCGCGGGCGGCGAGTCGGTGTGCGCGCAGGCCGGAATTCCCGTCGCGGGCGGGCATTCGATCGACACGCTGGAACCGATCTACGGCCTGGTTGCGCTCGGCATCGTGCACCCTAAGAAAGTGAAGAGGAACGACCGCGCGCGTGCGGGCGACGTGCTCATACTCGGCAAACCGCTCGGCGTGGGAATCCTTTCCGCCGCGCTCAAAAAAGGCAGACTCTCCACTTCAGGCTACAAGCAGATGGTGGAGATCACCACGCAACTCAACACGCCGGGCACCGCGCTTGCGGAGCTCGAAGACGTCCATGCGCTCACCGATGTCACCGGCTTCGGCCTCGCAGGGCATCTCCTCGAGATCTGCCGCGGATCGAAGCTCGGCGCCGAAATCCGCTTCGACGATCTGCCGATCCTGCCCGAGGCGCTCGAATGGGTAAAGGAGGGCACGGCGACCGGCGCCTCCGACCGCAACTGGAAAGGCTACGGGCACGAAGTGCGCATGCCCGCGGGCTCTCCGGAATGGAAACGCAAGCTCATCAGCGATCCGCAGACGAGCGGGGGGCTGCTGGTTGCTTGCGCTCCTGCTGCGGAAAGGCGCGTGATCGAGAAATTTCTCGAGCAGGGTTTTCCCCTCGCTCGCAGCATTGGATCGATGCAGGCGGGCGCGTCGGCGCTGTCCATTACTTAGGCGCCAGGATCACCATAGCCGCAAGCTTCCTCCACACGTTCTCCATCATGATCGGCTGCGCCTCGGCGCTGGGATGGAGATTGTCCGCCTGAAACATTTCCCGTTTGTCCGGGACGCCTTCGAAGAGCAGCGGAACGAAAGGGATGCGCTCGTCGCGGGCGAGGTCGCGGAACGCGGCGCGAAACGCGTTGACGTATTGCGCGCCGTAGTTCGGCGGAAGCAGCATGCCGACGAGGATCACGCGCGCACCCTGGCGCTTCGCCGCCTGGACGATGACCGCCAGATTGGTTTTCATTTGGGCGACCGGCAGCCCGCGCAGGCCGTCGTTCGCGCCGAGCTCGACGATCACGATCGCGGGCTGGGTCTTGGCGAGCGCGGCGCCGATGCGCGCTGCGCCGCCGGCCGAGGTTTCGCCGCTGATGCTCGCGTTGACCACGGTATAATTTGATTTTCTTTGCTTGAGCCGCTCGCCGAGCAAGGCCACCCAGCCTGCGTTCTGGGGGATCCCGTAGGCGGCGGAGAGACTGTCCCCGTATACCAGGATGGTCGGCGCGGCGAGCGCCGTCCCGCAGCAGCCGAGCAGAACGGCAAACAGAATCGATTTCATGTCTGATTTTTCCCAACCCATCGTCGTGGCCACCGGGCTTTCGAAGGTCGTTCGCCTCGCCAACGGCACGCCGGGCGCGAACGAATTGGTTATTTTGCAGGACATTTCGCTCAAGGTCATGCCGGGCGAGGCGGTGGCCATCGTGGGCGCCTCGGGCTCCGGCAAGTCGACGCTTCTGGGCCTGCTCGCCGGCCTCGACACGCCGAGCTCGGGTCAGGTGCAGCTGGGTGGCGCGGATCTCTTCGGCCTTGACGAGGACGGGCGCGCGGCGCTGCGTGCGAGGCTGCTGGGCTTCGTGTTCCAGTCGTTCCAGCTGCTCCCGGCACTGAATGCGCTGGAGAACGTGATGCTGCCTCTCGAGCTTGCGGGCGGGGCGGGTGCCGCGGACCGGGCGTCGAAAATGCTCGCGCGGGTTGGCCTCGCCGAGCGGTTGCGGCATTACCCGAAAACGCTCTCGGGAGGCGAGCAGCAGCGCGTGGCGCTCGCGCGCGCCTTCGTCACCCAGCCGAAGCTCCTCCTGGCGGACGAGCCCACCGGGAATCTCGACGCCGCGACCGGCGCAGGCGTGATCGACCTCATGTTCGAGTTGAACGCCGAGCGCGGCACGACGCTGCTGCTGGTGACGCACGACGAGGCGATCGCCGGCCGCTGCCGCCGGAAGATACGGCTCGCCGCCGGCCGGATCGACGGCGAGAATTGAACCGATGTTGCGTCTCGCCCTGCGGATGCTGTTGCGCGACTGGCGCGCGGGGGAGTTGCGCGTGCTGGCTCTCGCCCTCGTGCTCGCCGTGGGAGGCGTAGCCAGCGTCGCCTTCTTCGCCGATCGCGTGCGGCAGGCGCTCACCCGCGAAGCGCACCAGGTGCTCGGCGGGGATCTGCTGATGACGGCCGACCACGCCTGGGCTCCGGAGTTTCGCGACGAGATCGTCCGGCGGGGGCTGCGACGCGCCGAGAGCATGAACTTCGTCAGCATGGCGCGCTCAGGCAACGAGACGCTCCTCGCGGCGGTGAAGGCGGTGACGCCGGGCTACCCCTTGCGCGGCAGGCTGCGCATCGCCCCTGGCCTGAACGTCCCGGACGCGGACACCGATGCGGTTCCGCCGCGGGGCGCGGTGTGGCTCGACGAACGCATGATGGCGGCGCTCAAGGTCCGCGCGGGCGACGCGATCGAGCTGGGGAAGGCGCGCTTTCGTGTCGGCGCGGTGCTGACGCTCGAGCCCGATCGCGGCGTGTCCTTCATGAATTTTGCGCCGCGCCTGATGATGCAGCTCGACGATCTGCCCGCCACCGGGCTGGTGCAGCCGGGAAGCCGCATCAGCTATCAGCTCCTCGCCGCGGGCGAGCGCGAGGGTATCCGGCAATTCGAGCAATGGACCAGAGCCCGCCTCGGCCGGGGCGAGCGCATCGACAGCCTGGATAACGCGCGGCCCGAGGTGCGCGCGGGCCTGGACCGCGCCCAGAGCTTCCTCGGGCTCACGGCCATGCTTGCGGTGGTCTTGTCCGCGGTGGCGATCGCGCTCGGCACGCGGCGCTATACGCTACGGCACCTGGACGGCTACGCCGTGATGCGTTGCCTGGGCGCCGCGCAATCGCAGCTCTTCGCTCTCTTCGCCTGGGAGTTTCTGGTACTCGCGCTGGCGGCCTCGCTTGCGGGCTGCGTCCTCGGGTTCGTCGTGCAGAGCCTGGTTGCGTGGTGGCTCGCGGCTCTCATACCGGGGACCTTGCCGCCTCCCGGGCCCGTTCCCGTGTTGCAGGGCGCTGCGACGGGCTTCGTGCTCCTTCTCGGCTTTGCCTTGCCGCCGCTGCTCCAGCTCAAAGACGTCCCGGCGCTGCGCGTGATCCGGCGCGACGTCGGCCCCCCGAGACAGGGTGCGCTCGCTGTATACGCCGTGGGATTGGCCGCGGTGTTCGGGCTGCTTCTGTGGCAGGCGGGCGAACTCAGGCTTGCGAGCTACGTGTTCGGGGGCTTTGCCGCCGCTTTCGGAATCTTTGCGGCGATCGGCTACGGCGC
>DATHJM010000055.1:0-7490 GCA_035489775.1 Burkholderiales bacterium | reverse complement strand
CGGTCAACTGCGGCGCCATCCCCGAGAACCTGATGGAGAGCGAGTTCTTTGGCTACAAGAAGGGCGCTTTCACGGGCGCCGAAGGCGACCGCGACGGATTTTTCCAGGCTGCCAGCACCGGTACCCTGTTCCTGGATGAAGTCGCCGACCTGCCGCTAGCGATGCAGGTCAAGCTGCTTCGCGCGATCCAGGAGAAGACTGTGCGCAAAGTCGGGGCGACCTCCGAGGATGCGGTCGACGTGCGCATCATCTGCGCTACGCACCAGAATCTGGCAGCCCGCGTCGAATCGGGAAAATTTCGGCAGGACCTGTACTACCGCTTGGCAGTCATCGAGCTGAAAATGCCCCCGCTGCGGGAGTGCCGCGAGGACATTCCGGTGCTTGCGGATGCGATTCTTTGGCGCCTATCCGGTCACGACGGCAATCGGACCATGCGATTCTCCGAAGGAGCGAAGAAGGCTCTCGCGGACTACGATTTTCCGGGCAATACCCGCGAACTGGAGAATATCCTGGAGCGGGCCATCGCACTCGCGGCGCGTGAGGAAATCCAGCCCGAAGACCTGCAGCTCGCCCCGCCGACGTGGGTCGCTCGCGAACCGGGAGCCCCCAACGCCAAATGGCCACTGCCGGAATACCTCGACCGGATCGAAAAGGAGGCGATCCTCGAGGCGCTCGAGAAAACCCGTTTCAACCGCACCGCCGCGGCCAAGCTGCTGGGCATCACGTTCAGGGCGTTGCGCTATCGAATGGAACGCCTGGGAATCCGGTAGGTGGAGCTCGGTCCCCTCGACGAGGAAGGGGTGCTCGCCGCCGGAGCAGAGCAGGTTCCCTCGCCCAACTGCGACGAGCGCCCGCCTGGCTCGGAAGTGCGCCTGCTGGTCGTGCACAACATCAGCCTGCCGCCTGGTCAATTCGGCGGTGAAGCCATCGTGCAGCTGTTTACGAACACGCTCGATCTTACGGCGCACCCGTACTACGAAACTCTTCGCGATCTGAAGGTCTCGGCGCATTTCCTGGTGCGACGCGAAGGCGAATTGATACAGCTGGTACCCTGCGCAAAGCGCGCCTGGCACGCGGGCTCCTCGAGCTGGCGGGGGCGCGAGCGCTGCAACGATTTTTCCGTGGGCGTGGAACTCGAAGGCGCCGACGAGCAAGCCTACTCTGATAGTCAGTACTCGCGTCTGGCGGAACTGCTCGTCGTTCTGCGCAGGCGATATCCGATTGTCGATGTCGTGGGGCACGTCGAAATCGCTCCTGACCGCAAGACCGACCCGGGGCCGGCGTTCGACTGGGGACAATTCCGCCAGTCACTCGCGCGGATTCAGTAGTCCCGCTCGCCCGCGGCCGATTCTCCTGCGCTAGTCCGTTCGGCTTCGCGGTGTCGCTTGCAGCCGACGCTTTCCGTTTCATGCTGCAATGCTTCCAAGGCGCTTGAGCAAGCTTCGCTTGCATCTTGACATTACACTAGAATCAGTCGCACACTGTCGCGAGGGTACTATATATTGTGGTTGGAAGGGGAAGTACCCCAAGGCCTCGGGTTTCGCCGCCCTCCTACCCGCCGGGCAGCGCACAAAAAAGAGTAGAGGAGACGATATGCAGATTGCGGCTGACGTAACGACTCCACAGTCGATTCCCGGCTCGACGACCCTCACCGACGTCAGTGCTGCGGTCCAACCCGCGTTTTCGCAGTACAAGATCATCCGTCGCAACGGCTCCGTGGTGGGTTTCGAGCCCGGCAAGATTTCCGTTGCGGTGACCAAGGCGTTTCTGGCGGTCGAAGGCGGGCAGAGCGCCGCGTCGGCGCGGATCAGGGAGCTCGTTGCCTCGCTGACCGACGCGGTCGTAAGCGCACTCGTACGCCGCCAGCCGGCCGGCGGGACCTTCCATATAGAAGACGTCCAGGACCAGGTCGAGCTCGCGTTGATGCGTTCGGGCGAGCACGAAGCGGCGCGGGCCTATGTCCTGTACCGGGAAAAGCGTGCCGAGGCGCGCGCCCACGAAGCGGCCCAAAAGAAACCGGCGCCCCAGCCGCAGCTGCATACCGTCGAAGCCGGCGTACGGCGCCCGCTCGATCTGGCTCGCCTGGGAGAGCTGATCGCGTCGGCCTGCGAGGGCCTCGGCGAGGTGGTGGATCCCAAGCTGATCCTTGCCGAAACCCTGAAGAACATCTATGACGGGGTACCTGCCGACGAGGTGCGAAAGTCCGCGGTGCTTTCGGCGCGCGCACTGATCGAAAAGGATCCGGCTTACAGCTACGTCACCGCCCGGCTGCTCCTCCACACCATCAGGCGGGAGGTTCTGGGTGAGGAGGTCTTGCAGGCGGAGATGAAGAGACGATACGCCGAATACTTTCCACAATTCGTCGCGCGAGGTGTCCGCGCCGAACTCCTCGATGAGCGCCTGGCCAATTTCGACTTGAAGCGGCTCGGCGCTGCTCTGGACGCATCGCGCGACCTCAAGTTCGGTTACCTCGGCCTGCAAACGCTTTATGACCGGTATTTCCTGCATATCCACGGCACGCGCATCGAACTGCCGCAGGTGTTTTTCATGCGCGTGGCGATGGGCCTGGCTTTGAACGAGATCGACCGCGAGACGCGCGCCATCGAGTTCTACAACGTGCTGTCTTCGTTCGACTTCATGAGCTCGACGCCGACGCTGTTCAATTCCGGCACGACGCGTTCGCAGCTTTCATCGTGCTATCTCACTACGGTGTCGGACGACCTGGAGGGCATCTACGAAGCGATCAAGGAAAACGCCCTGCTTGCCAAGTATGCCGGAGGGCTCGGCAACGACTGGACCCCGGTGCGGGCCCTGGGTTCCCACATAAAGGGGACCAACGGCAAGTCCCAGGGAGTGGTGCCATTCCTGAAGGTCGTGAACGACACCGCCGTGGCGGTCAATCAAGGGGGCAAGCGCAAAGGGGCAGTGTGTTCTTATCTTGAAACCTGGCACCTGGACATCGAAGAATTTCTCGAGCTGCGCAAGAACACCGGCGACGACCGGCGCCGTACTCACGACATGAACACGGCGAACTGGATCCCGGACTTGTTCATGAAACGCGTGATGGAGAACGGCGAGTGGACGCTGTTCAGTCCCTCCGACGCACCCGACCTGCACGACAAGTGCGGCCGTGCATTCGAAAAAGCCTACGTCGGCTATGAAGAGAGAGTCGCAAAGGGCGAGCTGAAGCTATACAGGAAGATTGCCGCGGCGCAGCTGTGGCGCAAGATGCTGTCGATGCTCTTCGAGACCGGGCATCCGTGGATAACCTTCAAGGATCCCTGCAATCTGCGTTCGCCGCAGCAGCACGTCGGCGTCGTGCACAGCTCCAACTTGTGCACCGAGATAACGCTCAATACCAACAGCAGCGAAATCGCGGTGTGCAATCTCGGCTCGATCAACATGGTCGGGCATATGAAACTCATCGACGGGGCCCTCAGGCTCGACCACGACAAGCTCAAGAAGACCGTTGGCACGGCGATGCGGATGCTGGACAACGTCATCGACATCAATTACTACGCCGTGAGAAAAGCGCGCGATTCCAACGTGAAGCACCGGCCGGTAGGCCTGGGCATCATGGGTTTCCAGGACTGCCTGCACCTGCTGCGAATCCCCTACGCCTCGCAGGAGGCCGTGGAATTCGCCGATCGATCCATGGAAACCGTCGCCTATTTTTCCTACTGGGCCTCCACCGAGCTTGCCGAGGAACGCGGCCGTTATGCGTCCTACAAAGGGTCGCTGTGGGACCGGGGCATCATGCCGCAGGACACGCTCAACTTGCTGCGCGAGGAGCGCGGAGGATACGTCGACATCGACATGTCGGAATCGATGGATTGGAAGACCCTGCGCGAGCGCATCAGGCGCCACGGGATGCGCAACTCCAACTGCCTCGCCATCGCTCCGACCGCGACGATCGCAAATATCATCGGGGTTTCCGCCTCGATAGAGCCGACCTTTCAGAACCTGTTCGTGAAGTCGAACCTGTCTGGCGAGTTCACCGTCGTCAACGAATATCTCGTCACCGATCTGAAGAAGCTCGGCCTGTGGGACGAGGTCATGGTGGCCGATCTCAAGTACTTCGACGGCAACCTGGCCCGCATCGACCGCGCACCGTCCGATTTGCGTCGCCTCTACGCCACCGCGTTCGAGGTCGATCCCGTGTGGGTCGTCGAAGCCGGCGCGCGGCGGCAGAAATGGATCGACCAGTCCCAGTCGCTCAACATCTACATCGGCCAGGCTTCCGGCAAGAAGCTCGACGAAAGCTACAAGCTCGCCTGGCAGCGGGGCCTGAAAACCACTTACTACCTGCGTGCCATGGGCGCGACGCATGCCGAGAAATCCACGGTGAGAGCCGGTCAACTGAACGCAGTTCCCGAAGGAGGGATGCCCGCGGCGCAAGCTGGCCCCGTGGCCGCATTGCGTGCGTCAGACGAGCCGGAAATCAAGTTGTGCAAGATCGACGATCCGGAATGCGAATCCTGCCAATGAGTTCGGGCAGGCACGAGAAGATGGGGAGAGAAAATGCTTTCTTTTGACGATATCGGGGCCGAGGCGATCCCGGGCCTCAGCCTGCAAACGATGAGCGGGTTGACGCCGCTGGAGTCGATGCCGGCTGCAGTCCCGACGGAACGCTATTCCGCCGGCAACAGCCAGCGGCGCGTGCGTGTCGAGGACAAGGCCATCATCAACGCCCGGGCGGACGTGAATCAGCTCGTGCCGTTCAAGTACAAATGGGCGTGGGAAAAGTACCTCGCCGCCTGCGCCAATCACTGGATGCCGCAGGAAGTCAACATGAGCCGCGATATCGCCCTGTGGCAGGACCCGAACGGCCTGACCGAGGATGAGCGGCGCCTGGTCAAGCGCAACCTGGGCTTCTTCGTCACGGCAGACTCGCTGGCGGCGAACAACATCGTTCTCGGCACCTACCGCCACATCACCGCGCCGGAATGCCGGCAATACCTTCTGCGTCAGGCGTTCGAGGAGGCCATCCATACCCACGCCTACCAGTACATCGTCGAGAGCCTGCGCCTGGACGAAGGCGAGGTATTCAACGCCTATCACGAGATCCCGAGCATCCGCGACAAGGACGAGTTCCTCATCCCGTTCATCGACATCCTGACCGACCCGACCTTCCGGACGGGCACGCCCGAAGCCGACCAAAAGCTGCTGCGCAGCCTCATCGTATTCGCATGCGTGATGGAGGGTCTGTTCTTCTACGTCGGCTTCACCCAGATTCTGGCGCTGGGCCGTCAGAACAAGATGACCGGCTCCGCCGAGCAGTATCAGTACATCCTGCGCGACGAGTCGATGCACTGCAATTTCGGCATCGACCTCATCAACCAGATCAAGATGGAGAACCCGCACTTGTGGACCTCCGAGTTCCGCGAGGAGATTCAGGGCCTCATCAGGAAAGCGGTAGAGCTCGAATACCGCTATGCCGAGGACACCATGCCGCGCGGTGTTCTGGGGCTCAACGCTCCGATGTTCAAGGAGTATCTGCGCTACATAGCCAATCGGCGTTGCCAGCAGATCGGCGTTGATACGATGTTTCCCGGGGCAAGCAATCCGTTTCCTTGGATGAGCGAGATGACCGATCTCAAGAAGGAGCGGAATTTTTTCGAGACTCGGGTTATCGAGTATCAAACCGGGGGTGCGCTCAGTTGGGACTAGGCCCCTGCCGCTTCGATCGAATCCGCGGCGATCCCGACATTTTGTACGAGGACCTGCTGTCCAGCAGGGCAGGAAAGGAATTCAATTCTCCGGGGCTTGCCCCGGCGGTTGAATAGCCCGCGCCCCAACGGGCGGGTTCGTTGTTTCATAACTCTTGATGGAGGCCAGTCATGGCAAAGAAGAGAAAAGGCAAGAAAGCGGCAAAGAAAAAGAAAAAGAGGAAAGCGAGTAAGAAAGCGAAACGGAGGTCGCTGAAGAAACCCGCGAAAAAAGCGGCCAAGAAAAAGTCCGCCCGAAAAAAGGCGAGACCCAAAGGAAAGGCGGCTAGGAAAGCCGCAACGCCGGCGGCAACGATGGCGGGATCGACGGTCACAGCCCCTTCGGCAGCGGCGACGCTGGGAGGCGCGAAAACCGCCCTGAACCCCGCAGCCGCATGGCCCTTTCCGACAGGGTCCAGGCCTTAAGTGGGTGGCAAGTGAACTGCGGTCAGTCCGGGGGCCTTTGTGCCCCGGACTGAACCGTGGCCATTCGGCTACGGAACAGGGAGGGCCGGGCTGACCGGCCCCTCAATTGGGGCTCTTACGGTTTGACTGGGGTTAAGTGCCTCTTTAGAATGGCGTTGTTGCGGTGCATCAATCTTTCTGTATTTCGAAAAACAAACAGGGGCGTTTAAGGTTTTCAGGGAGCGGAGCCGGCTACCTAGAGCTTTATCTGCCTTTCAAAGGCAAAAGAATGGAGGTAGGTGCAATGAACACCACCGGAGTGAAACAAGAATTGCTGGGTCGGTTTGGAACAGTGGCGACGGTACTTCACCATGGCTTGGCCCTCATCGGGCTGGTGGCCGTGGGGCTCATTCTCATGCGCGGGAAGACCTTGTTCTTCGACGAGTTTGCCGGCCGCTCTGCCGCGGTCGGCTCGATCCGCTACGACGGAGCGCTCTCGCTGCTCGACAGGGCGGACGATGCGGACACTCAGAAATACCGCGCGCTGGCCAATTACGTCTCCCGTAAATACCGGATCGCGCCGGATGTCACCGAGCAGTTCGTGGGCGCTGCCCATGACGCGGGCCGGCAGGTGGGTCTGGATCCTCTGCTGATACTCGCGGTAATGGCGGTCGAGTCGCGCTTCAATCCGGTAGCCGAGAGCCTAGTGGGCGCCAGAGGGCTGATGCAGGTGATTCCAAAATATCACCTCGACAAGCTGCTTGAACACGGCGGAGAGGAAGCGGTGCTCGATCCGATGATCAACATCGCGTTGGGAGCGCGCATCCTCAAGGAATACGTTCGCCGAACCGGCAGTCTCGAGGCGGGTCTGCAGTTCTATAACGGGGCATTGGCGGATCCTTCGAGCCAATACGCCCAGAAGGTCTTCGCCGAACAGGAGCGGTTGCAGCAGGCCGTACGCCAATTCGGTCGCCCGGGGGTGCGCAGCTCGGTGTAAGTCAGGGATCACGCCCGAGCCGAACGGCGCGGGGATCCCAGCATTCGCGCGATCCTCTCGATGCCTTCCTTGAGGTCTTCCAGCGAGCGCGTGTAGGCAAAGCGCACGTGGCGCTCGGGGCGGCTCGAGCCGAAGTCGAGGCCCGGCGTAATTGCGACGCCCGCTTCCTCCAGCACGCGCAATGCGAATTGGGTGCTGTCCTTGGAGAAGCCCTCGCACCCGGCGTAGATGTAAAAAGCGCCCTGGGGCATGACGGGGATGCGAAATCCCAGCTCTCGGAGTGCGGGAACCATGTAATCGCGACGGCGGCGGAACTCCTGCCTGCGCTCCTCCAGCACCGCAAGCGTTTCCGGCCGAAACGCCGCGAGCGCCGCGTATTG
>DATHJM010000054.1:0-3487 GCA_035489775.1 Burkholderiales bacterium | reverse complement strand
GACCTTCTTCGCCCAGTCGATTGCTTCCTGCTTCGACTTGACGTTGATCATCCAGTAACCGCCGAGCACTTCCTTCGCCTCGGCGAACGGCCCGTCGGTCACCTTGGGCTTGCCCCCGGGGAAGGAGACGCGCGCGCCCATCGAGGGCGGGTGCAAGCCTTCGAGCGAGAGCAGCACGCCGGCCTTCTGCAGGGATTCGTTGTACTTCATCATGGCGGCGATGGCCTTGGCGTCCGGCATCGCCCCCGGCGCGGCCTTCTCGTATCCCTTGGGGATCATCAGCATCATGAATCGCATGGTCCTGTCTCCTTGCTTTGGGTTGGGAGCGGCTTCCGGACGATCTCGACCGGGTCCAAGACTCGCTCTAACTGTACGACGAACGAGACCGGACGAATTCGACAGGTTCAGTGCGATTTGGCATGCGGCCCGCGCACGCACCCACGTACGCAATCGACGCCGCCCCCGCCAGAAGCGAGCCCGCGATGACATCCAGCGCGACGTGTTGCCGGGTCGCGATCGCGGAGTAGACGATGCCCAGACACCACAGCGCATTGCACGCGAGCAAGGTCCGCGGAGCGCTCATCGCCGCCAGATGCCTGTGAAGCACGACCGCCGTGAATACGGCGAATGCGGCATGCAGCGACGGGCAGGCATTCCCCGAAACGTCGACCGTCTTGAGAAACGCGAGCGACGGGTACTGGGACCAGTCGATCGCGGGATTGGGAACCTTCGTGGGTAGAACCATGAACAGGCCCAGGCCGATGACGGCCATCGCGAAGGATGCCGCCGCCCAGGAAGCGAGCTCCCGTCCGTCCTTCGCGAGCGCGGGTCCCAGAGAGACATAGACCCAAAGCGATGCGTACAGAAAAAAGGACTGGGGGGAAAAAGCGACCAGGTCATCGATCCACGTCACAGGCATGACGGTCGCGGCGGAAAGCGGATGACGCATGACCCAGAAGTATGCGTAGAAGAAGATCGCGATACTGCCCATCGTCGCGAGCATCTTGAGGACCCATAGATTGGTCGCTCTCCGCTTCAGTTCGTGCGTCCAGTTCTCTGGCTCGAGCATCGTCGCGGCTCTTCCCTGAAGGGCGCGAATCTTGCGCCCTGCCGTCCGCCGGCTACTTTTCGGCGAGGGCTTTCAGATTGGCAAGACCGGCCTCGAAATCCTTGCCGACCATCTTGTCCATACTGAAAAAAACCTGCATGACCTTCGCAATGTAGGGGCTGGGGCCCTGCATGGCCCACGTGACGTTCGTCGCGTCGCCCTGGGGTTCCAGCGTGAACTCGACGAGGTTGTGGGTTTCGAACGGCTTAACGAAATCCAGCTTGATCGCAACCTTGGAAGGCGGAGTCGACTCCGCGATTTCCATGCGCCCCTGGCCGACATCACTGTTGCCTTGCCACGCGTACTGGGCGCCCTTCCCGCTCGTTACGACGCTGAAGGTTCTTTTCATCGCGGGGTCTTTTTTTTCCCAGGGCGACCAGGCGTCCCAGCGCTGAAAGTCATTGAGGATCGCAAAAATCTTCGCCGGCGGTGCCTTGATGCTCGCCGAGCGCTGGACGCGAAACGTGTCGGGCTTGGTCGCGGCGTAGACGAGAAGCGCGGCGACCAGAGCGACGACGACGATGGCGATGGTCTTGAACATCAATCTCTCCCTCGGAGTGTTGAAATCATGAGATCGCGATATTGGCGAGTCCTGGTTCTCAGAAGTCCACCATGACCTTGAAGCCGCCGTAAATCATGCGCTTGGCGTCGAAAGGCATCGCTTTGGGGTCCATCATGCCCGCCAGGCGCGGGTCTTTCATCACCTTGGCATTCACGCGGTCGCGGTCCTTGCGGGACTTGTACACGATGTACGAAAACCACACGACCTCGCCGGCCTTGAGCTTGACGCTTCTCGGGAACGAGGTGCGCTTGCCCCATTTCACGTCGTCGGCGATGCATTCCCGGAACTCGACGGCGCCATGCTCGCGCCAGATCTTGCCGCCTTTGCGCGCCATACGGCGGTAGGCTTCGATTTTCTTGCGGGGGACGGGAACAATGAACCCATCGACGTAGGCCATGAAAAATCTCCTTGAGTTCGAGGTGAAGGGTATTTATATCACGAGGTGGCGTCGTAGAAATTGCAGTCTAACTTCCTGACCCTGTTCCCGCTTCCGGAGCGAGCGCCGGCGAGTCCGCCGCGGGCTGCGGCGCGGAGCGAAGCAGCACGGCGCTGAGCAGAGCGGCCGCGGCTGCGAAGCCGGCGCCGATGGCGAAGGCGATATGGTACCCGCCGTTGAGCGCGGCAAGCGAATCCGCTCCAAGCGCGAGCAGCCTGTCCGTGCGCGCGGCGGCGAGGCTGGCGAGGACCGCGAGGCCGAGCGCCCCGCCCATCATGAACGCGGTATTGACGACTCCCGAGGCGAGGCCGGATTCGCTTTGGGGCACGTCGCTCATGGCGGCGAGCAGCACGGGGTTCATGGCCATGCCGCAGCCGATACCGAGCAGCGTCATGCCGGGGAGCACGTGGAGGGCGAAGCTGCCGTCGACCGGCGACAACGCGAAGAGCGCGAGTCCCGCGGCCGTGAGTGCAAGGCCGGCGGCGAGCGGCATGCGGATGCCGAAGCGCATGACCATCCTCGCCGAGATTCCGAGCGAAAACGCCGCCATGATGAGGTTGGCCGGAAGGAAGGCGAGGCCCACCTGCATCGCGCTGTAGCCGAGCACGAGCTGGAGGTAGAGCGCCGAGACGAAGAACCACGCAAACATCGCCGCAGACCAGAGAATGCCGACGACGTTCGCCGTCGCGAGGCTTCGCAGCCGAAACAGGCGCAGCGGCATCAGCGGGTCGCTGACCCATGTTTCAAGCGCGAGGAACAGGGCGAGCAGCCCCGCTGCGGCGCCGAGAAGCGTCAGCGTCTGCGCGGAAGTCCAGCCGGCTTGGTTGCCGTTCACGACCGCGTAGACCGCGAGCAGCAGAGATGCCGTAACCGTCACCGCGCCGCCGACGTCGAGGCGCGCGCCTCCGGCCGGCGCGCGGCTTTCCCGGAACAGAATCACGGTGAGCGCATACACGGCGACGCCGATCGGGATGTTGACGAGGAAGACCCAGTGCCAGCTGAACGCGTCCGTCAATAGGCCGCCGAGCAGCGCGCCGACCGATCCGCCCCCTGCCATGACGAAGCCGTAGATGCCCATCGCCTTCGCGCGTTCGACGGGCTCGGTGAAGAGATTCATGATGAGGGAGAGCGCGATCGCCGAGACGACGGCGCCTCCCAGCCCCTGGACCGCTCTCGCCACCACGAGCAGGCCCTGCGAGCCCGCCAGCCCGCACGCCAGCGACGCCAGGGTGAACAGCGTGGTGCCGAGCAGGAAAAGCCGGCGTTGCCCGTAGAGGTCGCCGAGGCGCCCGCCGAGCAGCAGAAACCCGCCATAGGTGAGCATGTACGCGTTCACCACCCAGACGAGCGAAGTCTCGGTGAAGGCGAGGTCTTCGCGGAT
>DATHJM010000053.1:0-2479 GCA_035489775.1 Burkholderiales bacterium | reverse complement strand
TGATCCGGAGGGCGGGTTCGCGACGCTCACGCAGTTCGAGCATCATGCGGAGGAATACCGGCTCGATGCGCAATTCCACATCGAGCGCGAACAGCTCCTCGCCCGGCGCGAGGCCATGCTCGCAGTGCGCGTCGGGCTCATGCTCGGCGAGTCGCATCTCGACCCCGCGCTGCTCACCGAGCCGAAGCTCACGATGACTTCCACAACGCTCGACGACATCTCCACGACGCGCGAGTTCAAGGACCTCAAGCTCACCGCGGGCGGAGTGCTCACCCACGACATCAGCGTGCCCGAGCGCCTCGCGCAACTCGCCGTGACGCTCACCGGCAAGGTGGACATGCTCAGCGCAGGCGGGGAGAAGCGCGATCTGTCCGCCAGCCACTCGTGGCCGCTCAACGGCATCGATCGGACCGACGCGACGAACGACGGACACCTTTCGAAGTTCGGCGACGCATTCGCCTTTGAACTGCTCGGACGGAACGGCGAGCCGCTGGCGGATCAACAGGTTGGTGTTCACGTTCAAGCACCGCGAGTTTACGAGGCACCAGACCATTGCGTTGAAGACTGACGAGAAAGGCCGCGTCGCGCTCGGGGCGCTGCCGGGCATCGCAAACGTGGGTGCGCGAATCCCTAACGGGCGGCAGAGTTCGTGGGATCTCGACGACTTTGAGCGCACGTGGCCGGCCGTGCTGCACGCACACGCAGGCGACGCCATCAAGATTCCCGCGGGTGCATCCACCAATGCGGCGAACGTGTCGCTGCTGGCGTTGCGCGCCGGGACATTTGTCACGGACCACTCGGCGGGCATCGAGGTGAAGGACGGCTTCATCGAGATCAAGGAACTCGCGGCGGGCGACTACTCGCTCCGGCTGCGCGGGGAGAATCGCGACATCGCGATCAAGGTGACTGCGGGCAAGCTCTCGAATGGGTGGTTCCTCGGAGCGAGCCGGAACCTGGAGGCGAAGAGCGCAGCACCGCTGCAGATCACCAGCGTCGCGACTGAGGCTGAGGCGATCACGGTGAAGCTGGCGAACACGACGGCTTTCACCCGCGTGCATGTCGCGGCGTCGCGATTCGAGCCGGGGCGCGGAATCTTCGCGGACTTTGGAAACTTCACGCGTTTCGGCGCGGCCTCGGGGGCGCCCTCACGCCTGCCGAATCTCTACGCGGCTGGCCGCGAGATTGGCGACGAGTACCGCTACATCCTCGATCGCCGCTACCAGAAGCTTTTCCCCGGCAACATGCTCGCGCGACCGGGGCTGCTGCTGAATCCGTGGGACAAACGTTCGACCGAAGTCGAGGAACTCGCGCAGCAGGCGGGCGAGGCCGCAGGCGTGACGCGCGGCGGCAAAGGCGGCGCTCTCCGGCGCGCCATGGAGGAAAAGGGGCAGAAGCAGGCCGCGGGTCCCGGCGGCGCGGTGGCGGAGACAAACCTCGACTTCCTCGCGGCGGCTGCACCCGCGATCTACAATCTGCTGCCGGACAAGGACGGCGTGGTGCGCATCGATCGCAAGGCGCTCGGCGACCGCCAGCACGTGCAGATTTACGCCGAGGATCTCACCAACGCCGTGTGGCGCTCCTTCGCGCTGCCCGAGGCGGGGACGAAGTTCAGCGACCTGCGGCTGACGCGAAATCTCGATCCGGCGAAGCCATTCACGCAGAAGAAGGAGATCACCGTCGTCGAGCCGGGGCGCACGCTCACGCTCGCGGACATCCTCACGAGCGAGTTCGAGACCTACGACACACTCGGCGGCGTCTTCTCGCTGCTCACCACGCTGAATGGCGACGCGACGCTGGCGAAGTTCGCGTGGGTGCTCGAATGGCCGAAGCTCAAGGACGAGGAAAAGCGCGCGAAATACAGCGAGTTCGCCTGCCACGAATTGAACTTGTTCCTCGCGAAAAAGGACCACGCGTTTTTCGAGAAAGTCATCCAGCCGTATCTGCGGAACAAAAAGGACCGCACGTTCATGGATGACTTCCTGCTCGGCAACGACCTCGCGCCGTATCTCCAGCCGTGGGCCTACGGGAGGCTGAATGTCGTCGAGCGCGCCCTCCTCGCGCCACGCATCGGTGGAGAATCCCCCGGCGCCGCGCGCCACCTGCGCGAATTGTGGGAGATGATTCCGCCAAATCCGGACGAGCAGGATCGGCTGTTCGAGACCGCCCTGCGCGGACGCGCCCTGCAGGCGGAGACTGGCGAAATGGGGAATTTCAAACGCGAAAAGGCAAAGGAGATGGACCGGCTGGAGCGGGCCGCGGAATCCAAAGCTGCCGCCGCCCCGCACCCGATGAACGCTCCAATGGCCCCCGCAGCCGCGGCTCCAGGCGGCGGGTTTGGCGCAAACGCGGCGCGTCTTCGCGACGGCAAGGATCGCGCGCGACAGCTTGGCATGAAGGACGACCAGCTCGCCGCCGACAGACCAATGGAAGCCCTGCAAGAAGCCCGCAAGATGCTCAAAGGCGAGGCTCCGGCCCGCGA
>DATHJM010000052.1:0-5605 GCA_035489775.1 Burkholderiales bacterium | reverse complement strand
GCCCGCGGGCGCCGGAGCCGATGAGCAGACGGTCGGGGGAAGCCGCGGCACCGCGGTGACGCTCCTCGGGTCCGGAGGGGCAATCGCCGGGAACGAGATCGAGAAGAACGTGAAAAAGCGCTACGCATACCGCGTGACGGTGCACATGGACGACGGCTCCTTTCGCACGGTTTCTCTGTCGAGCCCGCCCGCCCTCGCCGTGGGCGACAAGGTGCGGGTGGTGGAAGGCAGGCTCGTGCGCACATGAAAAGTCGGGTATAAGAAAAGCCCTACTTTTTCACGTGAGGAGGAAAGAAAATGCCAAGCCTTAACCGGACCGTCGCACGTTTTGTTGTCGTCAGCCTGTGCACCCTGGGTCTGCCGATTCCGGCCGCGCAAGCCGAGCTGGTTGCTACCGATCAGGTCGAGACCACGCGGCAGGGGCAACTTCCGGCGCGGGAGCTTCTGGGTTCGCTTTTTGACAGAGCCGACGTTCGCGCCGCGCTCGAGCGGCACGGCGTGAGCGCAGACGACGCGAAAGTCCGCGTCAACGCCTTGAGCGATGACGAAGTCGAGCGGCTCGCCGCGCGGTTCGACTCGTTTCCCGCAGCCGGCAGCGGGCTCGAGACCGCGCTGCTGCTCGGGGTTCTCGTGTTCGTGATCCTTCTCGTAACCGATATTCTGGGCTTCACCAAGGTTTTCAGCTTCACCCGGCCGGCCAAGTGATCCTCCCCTCTCGACCGCGCCGGCGTGTCGCCCGCCGCCTAACGGCGGCGGGCATCTTTCTTCTCGGGCTTGCAGGCTGCGCCACGCCGCAGCTGCAGGCCCTCGTCGGGGGCGGTTCCGCCGGAACTCCGCAGCGCGCCGAACTCGACGCGGTCCCGTTCTATTCACAGGACGACTATCAGTGCGGTCCGGCCGCTCTTGCCATGGTTCTCGGAGCCGGAGGCAAGGCTATCGAGCCGGAGGCGCTGCGGCCGCAGGTCTATCTCCCCGATCGGCACGGGAGCCTGCAGATCGAGATGCTCACGGCGGCGCGTCGCAACGGCTTTGTTGCGATCGAGCTCAATCCGAACCTTTCGGATCTCCTCACCGAGATCGCCGCCGGAAACCCCGTGGTCGTGCTCCAGAACCTCGCCCTCGACTGGTATCCGGCCTGGCATTACGCTGTGGCGATCGGTTATGACCTCACGACCCAGCGCATCATCTTGCGCTCGGGTGCGGAGCGGCGTCTCGAAATGCCGCTCAATACCTTCGAACACACGTGGCGACGCAGCGGCTATTGGGCGATGCTCGCGCTGCCACCGCGACGCCTGCCCGCAAGTGTGGCTGCAAACGACTATTTGAGCGCCGTCGCGCGGCTCGAGAAGACCGGCCCGATCATGTCGGCGCGGGGAGCCTACGAGCGCGCGCTCGAGCGCTGGCCTGATGAGCTCACGGCGCTCATGGGTTTGGGAAATACCGCCTATCGGGCCGGTGATTTCGAAGCAGCCGAGCAGGCTTTCCGGCGGGCCACACTCGTTCATCCGCGGTCGGCCGCAGCGCACAATAATCTGGCTCATACGCTCGCGGACCTCGACCGTCACGACGAAGCCCTGGCCGAAGCGCGCGTGGCGGTCGGGCTCGGCGGGCCTCTCGAGGACACGTCGATCCGCACGCTGGATGCCATCGTATCGCGCACCGGCCGTGGCGAACAGGAATGGCACCGGTGATTCACCTAATGGCGATGCACCACCGTGGGACGCCCACGCACCACCTCTGGACCGGGCTGCGGCAGATTCTCACGCACGGTGTCATCACGGTGCTCGCCGTCGTCATCGCGTTCTCGCTCCCCGGGACCGCGAATTACGTCCTGAACGAATGGTGGCCTCACGTCGAGCGCAACGCGAATCTCCTGCTCGCGACTGAAATCGCCCTGGCGTCGATCCTCGCGCTGCTGTTCAATCTGGCCAAGATCGCCTGGGATCACAGACGGGGCGTTCTGACCGCGCGCCTCGCGTCCCTGATGTATGCGCGCAACGCCGGGGCGGGCTGGTGGTTGCGGCGGCGGGAACGCGCCCTGGTAAAGCACCTCCCGGCCGCGCGCGACGCGTTCATCCTGACCCTTACCGGATACGACACGTTCGTCGCCGAGGACAGCTTGCTGCGAGGTGTAATCGAGAAGGCTTACGAGATCCGCGTGATGCTGGTCAACCCGGTTGGCAAAGCGCTGCGCGAGCGGGCGGATTCCCTGCCTCCGGAGATCACGGTGCTCACGTTGAACACCGAGATCGAGGCGACGATCGGGCATCTCTCGGGGCTGCGCAAGTTCGGCAAGAAGGTGAAGCTCAAGTTCTACGACGAAGAGCCGTTCTGGAAGCTCATCGTTCTCGGCGACTACGTCTGGGTGCAGCATTGCCACAGCGGATTCGCGGTCAAGCAGCAGCCCGAATTCGTGTTCGCCCTGCAGCACCGCGAGCCGCGCCACGGGCTCTTCGTTCCCTTCTACATGGTGTTCCTCAATCAGTGGAATGATGCGCGTCATCCCGAGTACGACTTCGACACGAACGAGCTGGTCTACCGCGACGCTTCGGGCAAGGAAACCGGGCGGGCGGTTCTGGGTGTTCCGGTCAACAACGCCGCCACGGCCTTGCCTTCGTCCCGGGCTCCTCGCGCGGCCGCAGAATCCCGGGCGGCACTGCTGCGCCGCCCGGCACCCGAGCGCACGGCCGCACTCTAGACCGCGATCGGCGCCTTGATCGCGGGGTGCGGTTCGTAGGCCTCGAGGGTGAAATCCTCGTAGCGGAAACCGAAAACATCCTTTACCGCCGGGTTGAGCCGCATGCGCGGCAGCGGCCGCGGCGAGCGCGCGAGCTGCTCTCTCGCCTGCTCCAGATGGTTGAGGTAGAGGTGCGCATCGCCGAAGGTATGCACGAATTCGCCCGGCTTCAGCTTGCATACCTGCGACACCATCAATGTGAGCAGCGCATACGAGGCGATGTTGAACGGCACGCCGAGGAAAATGTCGGCGCTGCGCTGGTACATCTGGCAAGAAAGCCTTCCGTCCGCCACGTAGAACTGAAACAGGACGTGACACGGGGGCAGCTTCATCTTGTCGATCTCCGCGGGGTTCCACGCAGTCACGATGTGGCGGCGCGAATCCGGCCGCGTCCTGATCGAATTCACGACTTGCGAGATCTGATCGATCGCACCCCCGTCGGCCGACGGCCAGCTGCGCCACTGCGAGCCGTACACCGGCCCGAGCTCGCCGTTCGCGTCGGCCCACTCGTCCCAGATCGTGACGCCGCGCTCTTGCAGCCAGCGCACGTTGGTCTCGCCTCTCAGGAACCAGAGCAGCTCGTAGACGATCGATTTGAGATGAACTTTCTTGGTGGTCAGCAGGGGAAAGCCCGCGTCGAGGTCGAATCGCATCTGCCAGCCGAAGGTGGACAGCGTGCCGGTACCCGTTCGGTCGGACTTTCTGTGACCGTGCTCGAGCACGTGACGCATGAGATCGAGGTATTGCTTCATCGATGCGCGGCCGGAAACATTTTCGAGATCATAGCGCGTTATGCGTTCGCCTTGAACGCGCGCGCGGCGGGATCGCGCGCCAGCACCCGATCACCGCCAGCGCAAAAGCGGCATAGGCCAATGCAAAGACCCACTCGGGAAGATCGTAATACAGGAGCCACGCCAGCCATCGGCCGATAAAGCTGCGCTCCTCGCGCCCGGTGGCGCGCAATGTGTCCTCCCAGCTCGTCAGCGGACAGGCGACGCCGAGCAGCGCCTCGGCAGCCACAAAGACGATCGCGGCGACATGCAACACGCGAAAAGTACGGTTGCGGATCCAGCTCCAGCGGCCCGCTCCGGCGAGAATCAGCGCAAAGCCGCCGACGACGAAGAGCACGAACAGGATATGCACGATGAGAACCGCATCGGCAAGCCATGCGGAATGCATCGGGCCTCAGCGCTCCTGTGCTTTCGGCTCGCCCGATTCGACCGGCCGCGACGGATCGGCGCACCATTCGCTCCAGGAGCCGGGATAGAGGCGCGCCCCGCGGAGGCCGGCGACTTCCATGGCGAGAAGATTGTGGCAGGCGGAAACCCCGGAGCCGCAGTAGTTCACGACGTTTTCCACGCCCGCGGGACCGAGTACGGCTTCGAACTCCTTTCTGAGCGCCTCAGGCGTCTTGAAACGTCCGCTCGTGTCCAGGTTGTCGCGGAAGTAGCGGTTGCGCGCGCCCGGAATGCGGCCGCCTACGGGGTCGAGCGTTTCGTTCTGTCCGCGGAAACGATCCGGCGCGCGCGCGTCGACGAGAACCGTGCTTGGATCGTCGAGGCGGAGGCGGACAAAATTTGCGCGGACCCAGGTGCTTCCCGGTTTTCCGGAAAAATTCGCGGATTGCGGTGGCGGAACCTCCGCGCTCTGCAGTTGTCCCTCGGCGATCCATTGGTTCCAGCCGCCGTCGAGCACTGCAACGGGCAGATGGCCCAGCCAACGCAGCAGCCACCACAGCCTCGCCGCGACCATGCCCCCTTGAGCGTCGTAGGCGACGACCTGCTTTCTCGAATCGACGCCCGCCCGCCCCAATTTTTCCATCAGCGCATCCGGATCGGGAAGCGGATGCCGGCCGTTCGTTCCGGTTTTCCGAGCGGAAAGATCCTCGTCCAAGTGCAGAAACCGCGCGCCCGGGATATGCGATGCCATGTACTCGGCGCGCCCGCGCGCCGGATCGGTCAGGTCGTGACGGCAATCGAACACGACCCAATCGGGATCGTCCGCGCGCTGCGCGAGGATTTCGGTGCTGACGAGCGTGGTGAGAATCATGCCGCTATCTTACTCGCGGCCGGCAGCGAAAGACTCTAGATGTGCCCGGCCAGCCCCCGCTTGATGTGCTCGTGGAAGTGCATCATCCCGTCCTCCATCGGCGACTGGTAAGGGCCGACTTCGTTCTCGCCGCGCTCCCACAGGGCACGCCGGCCTCGGTCCATGCGCTTGGCGATTTCGTCGTCCTCGATCGCGGTTTCCTTGTAGGCTGCCTGCTCAGCCTCGATGAATTCGCGCTCGAACAGAACGATGTCTTCGGGGTAGTAGAATTCAACGACGTTGGTCGTGTGCGTCGGTGAGCGCGGCAGGAGCGTGCTCACCACGAGCACGTGCGGATACCACTCGAGCATGACGTTCGGGTAGTACAGGAACCAGATCGCGCCCTGCTTGGCCGGCTTGCCCGCCATGTAGCGGGTGAGAGCTTCATGCCACCTGGCGTATGCCGGGGTCCCCGGTTTGGTAAATCCGTCCTTCACTCCCACGACCTGTGCCGAATAGGCCTCCGCGATGTCCCACTCGAGATCGTCGCAGGTGACGAAGTTCCCCAATCCCGGATGGTAGGGGATCACGTGATAGTCCTCGAGGTACACCTCGATGAAGGTTTTCCAGTTTTGCTCGAACTCCAGGATTTCGACGCGGTCGAGCATGTAGCCGGAGAAATCGAAGTCATCGGCGCTGGCGAACCCGGCCAGGTCCTTCGCGACGTCGCGCTTGCCGGCAAACAGCATGCCGCGCCAGTTCTGCAGAGGAGTCTTGCCGAGGTTGAGGCAGGGATTTTCGGGGAAGTGCGGCGCGCCAAGCAGCTCGCCCTTCATGTCG
>DATHJM010000051.1:0-3586 GCA_035489775.1 Burkholderiales bacterium | reverse complement strand
TGCCCAACCGCTTCATAGGTGAGCGTGCCCGAGCGCGACACCACGCCGATACGGCCCTTCTTGTGGATGTGGCCTGGCATGATGCCGATTTTGATCTCCTCGGGCGTGATCACGCCGGGGCAGTTGGGGCCGACGAGCTTCGTTCTCCTGCCCTGCATCTTGTATTTGGTGCGGATCATGTCGCGCACCGGGATGCCCTCCGTGATGCAGATCACGAGATCGAGATCCGCTTCCACCGCCTCGTCGATCGCCGCGGCGGCAAACGGCGGCGGCACGTAGATCACCGAGACGTTGGCACCGGTCTTCGCCTTGGCTTCCCTGACGGTGGCGAAGACCGGAATGCCTTCGTAGGATTCCCCCGGCTTTTTCGGATTCACGCCTGCGACATAGCAGTTCCCGCCGTTCGCGTACTCCTTGCCCATCTTGGTGTGGAACTGGCCGGTCTTGCCGGTGATTCCCTGCGTCATCACGCGGGTGTTCTTGTTGATGAGGATTGACATCAGTTCTTCCCTTTCGACGCCGCGACGACTTTCTGCGCGGCGTCGGCCATATTGTTCCCGGAGATGATCGGCAGGCCGGACTCGGCGAGGATTTTCTTGCCGAGATCGACATTGGTGCCTTCCAGGCGCACCACCAGCGGCACCCTGAGGCTCACTTGCTTCGCCGCGGCGACCACCCCTGCCGCGATCACGTCGCACTTCATGATGCCGCCGAAGATGTTGACGAGGATCGCCTTCAGGTGCGGAATGCGCAGCATGATCTTGAATGCCTCGGTCACCTTCTCGGTGGTGGCGCCGCCGCCGACATCGAGGAAGTTCGCCGGCGCGCCGCCATAGAGCTTGATGATGTCCATGGTGGCCATGGCGAGCCCCGCACCGTTCACCAAGCAGCCGATGTCTCCGTCGAGCTGGATGTAGTTGAGGTCGTACTTCGAGGCTTCCACTTCGGCCGGGTCTTCCTCGTCGAGGTCGCGCAGCTGCTGCCACTCCGGATGGCGGAATGCCGCGTTGTCGTCGAAGTTGATCTTGGCGTCGAGCGCAACGACTTTGCCGTCGCCGGTGAGGATGAGGGGGTTGATCTCTGCGAGGCTGCAATCGGTCTCGTCGAAGGCCTTATAGAGCCCCTTCAGGATGACACGCGCCTGCAGCACGCTTGCATCGGGAATGCCGATCTTCTTTGCGATGCCGTCCGCCTCTGCATCCTTCAGGCCCGTGCCCGGATCGATGAACACTTTGTGGATTTTCTCCGGCGTGTGCGCGGCAACCTCCTCGATATCCATTCCGCCTTCGCTCGAAGCCATCAGCGCGACGCGCTGCGTGCCGCGATCGACCACCATCCCGACGTAGAGCTCCTTCTTGATGTCGGCGCCCTCCTCGACGAGGAGCCGCCGCACTTTCTGTCCCTCGGGCCCGGTCTGGTGCGTCTTCAGCATCATGCCGAGGATTTTCCCCGCCCATCCGCGCACTTCGCTTTCGGATTTCGCCACCTTCACGCCGCCGCCCTTGCCGCGCCCGCCTGCGTGGATCTGCGCCTTTACCACCCAGACCTTGCCGCCGAGCTGCCGCGCCGCCTTCGCCGCCTCGTCGACGGAAAAGCAGGGAACGCCGCGCGGCGTCGCGACACCGTACTTCCGCAGGATTTCCTTCGCCTGGTATTCGTGGATTTTCATGCCTGTTTTTCTGCGCCGACTCGAAGGACGGATTGTTCTGCAGCGCCCCCCGGCGCGCATTGATGTCAGTCAAGCCGGCAGGATACCCCGGCCCGGCGCCCCGGCCGGCGCGTGGTCACATGCCTTTGAACAGGTGGGCGTAGCTGCGGCTGACTTCCAGCTTCTCGGGCCTTCCCCTGACCGCCACGAGCTGGCGCCCGCGCTCGTCGCGGATGATGCCGGCGATGGCGCGCGCGTTGATCAGCGTCGAGCGGTGGATCTGCCAGAACTGCGCCGGGTCGAGCTCGGCGAGGAGCTCCTTGATGGACTTCCTGATCAGCGCTTCCTGCTGTGCGGTCTGCACGCGCGTGTACTTCTCGTCGGAGACGAAGAACAGGACGTCGTCGACCGGGATCATCTGGATCTGGTTGCCGACAGAGGCCTGGATCCACTTCAGCCGCGACGCCGGCTCCAGTTTCTCCGCCAGCCTGGCGAGCGCCTGCTGCAGCGTGTCCGATGACGGCGACGGCGCGGCGAGGCGCTTGCGCAAGCGGTCGACCGTGACGCCGAGGCGCTCGCGCTCGGCGGGCTTCAGGACATAGTCGATCACGCCCTGCTCGAAGGCGTCGATCGCGTACTGGTCGTAGGCGGTGACGAACACGATCTCCGGCACGCGGCCGTCGAGGGCGGCGATCTCGCGCGCGGCTTCGATGCCGGTCTTCACCGGCATGCGGATGTCCAGGAAGACCACTTCGGGACGGAGCGCGGCGACCTGCTCGACCGCTTCGACCCCGTTCTTCGCTTCCGCCACGATCTCGAGGTCGGGCCAGAGCTCGTCCAGGCGCGCGCGCAGCTGCTCGCGCATCAGGGGTTCGTCGTCGGCGATTACCGCACGGGTCATGTCGCCTTATAGGGTACGACGATGGTCACCCGCGTGCCAGTCGGTGTATTCGGCGTGATGCGAAGCTCCGCCACGTCGCCGTAGATGAGCTTCAGCCGCTCGCGGATGTTGGTGAGGCCGGTGCCGGTTCCCGCGGTCGCTGCGCCTGCGAAGCCGACGCCGGTATCGGCAACGCTCACGTGCAGCTTGCCGTGCGCCACCTCGGCGCTCACGGCGAGCGAGCCGCCGTCGGCTTTCGGCTCGAGGCCGTGCTTGATCGCGTTCTCGACGAGCGACTGCAGCATCATCGGCGGGAAGTCGGCCGAGTACAGGCCTTCGGGCACATTGACCTGCGGCTGCAGGCGCTGTTCCATGCGCACCTTCAGGATTTCCAGGTAAGGCCGCACCACCTCGAGCTCGCGGCCCAGGTTGGTCGCCTTCTCGCGCATCGCCGGCATCGAGGCGCGCAAGAGCGCGATCAGGTTCTTCTGCATGCGGCTCGCACGCGGCGGGTCGACTTCGATCAGGTGGTCGATGCTCGCGAGCGTGTTGAAGAGGAAGTGCGGCTCGACCTGCGCCTGCATCGCGGCCATCCTCGCCTCGACCACCTGGCGCTGGAGGCTCTCCGCTTCGGCGACTTCCTGCGCTTCGGCCGCCTTCGCCTCGGCCTTCACGCGGCCTGCGTAGGCGATCTTTATCGCGGCCGACAGCAGAATGAAGAGGAAAGCGAGCTGCGGCAGGTAGTTGCCCAGGCGCACGTGGACGACGCGCTCTTCGTCGCCCATTTCGCCGATTGCGTCGATCACCTCGCGGCGGATGTCCTGCGCCAGCTCTTGTGTGATCTCCTCGACCACGCCCGCCGCCTCGTCCTTCGCGCTCGGAGCGGCCGGCGGGGTCGGCGGCTTCGGCTGCGCCTGGGCGGCGTCCGGGCCGCGGCGCACGCCATGCTCGTCGACGATGATTTCCTGCGGCGGTTTGCCCGAGGCCGGATCACCCTCGCGCTTGATGCGTACGCCGTGCTCGTCGATCGTGATCTCGGGAGCCTGCGAGCTCTTGCG
>DATHJM010000050.1:0-7505 GCA_035489775.1 Burkholderiales bacterium | reverse complement strand
AACCCATCTGGAACATCAGCCACTGCAGCGCCACGTACTTTGCGCGATCGTCGCGCGGCAGCAGCTTCCCCGTCTTTCCCGCCAGATAAACGAGAATCGCGCCCGACTCGAAAATCGCGATCGGTTTTCCGTCCGGCCCGTTGCTGTCCACGATCGCGGGGATCTTGTTGTTCGGGCTGATTCTCAGGAACTCCGGTTTGAACTGCTCGCCGATGCGGATGTTTACCGGCCGAATCTTGTACTCGAGCCCGGTTTCCTCGAGCATGATGTGGACCTTGTGCCCGTTGGGCGTCGGCCAAGTATGGACGTCGATCATTTTTTGAATTCCTCTTGTCTTTTGTCAGCTTGGGATGGAAAGGTGGTGCGCCCGGCGGGAGTCGAACCCACAACCCCCAGCTTAGAAGGCTGGTGCTCTATCCAGTTTGAGCTACGGGCACGGGTAACGCACACTGCGGCCGTCTCGGCGGCTGCAGCATCCCGGCGGCCGCCGCAAAATCTGGTCGGGGTGGAGAGATTTGAACTCCCGACATCTTGCTCCCAAAGCAAGCGCGCTACCAGGCTGCGCTACACCCCGCGGGTGTGGGCATCTTACGCCTGCGTACCCGGAGAGGTCAACGCGTGCACAGTGGAAATTACAGCAGAAAATTCGCTTGCCCGCCTTTTCTATTTCTGGTATCAGTGCCTGTCTTGCAACGGAGATTTACGATTTGGAGCTGCTTCAGAAATCGATACCGCCTTACCTGCCGAAAAAGGGCGAGGAGTACATGAATCCAGGGCAGCGCGCTCATTTCAGGAAAGTTCTCGAGGCGCTGAAGGTGGAGTTGTCGCAGGATATCGACCGAACGGTCCACGCGATGCAGGAGGACGCGACCGTGTTTGCCGATCCCAACGATCGCGCCAGCCAGGAATCCGACATCGCCCTCGAGCTGCGCAACCGCGACCGCGAGCGCAAGCTCATCAAGAAAATCGACGAGACCATCGCGCGCATCGACAAGGACGACTACGGCTACTGCGAGAACTGCGGCGTCGAGATCGGCCTGAAGAGGCTGGAGGTCCGGCCTACCGCGACCTTGTGCATCGACTGCAAGACACTCGAAGAGCTGAGAGAGAAGCAGGTCGCAAGGTGATTCTCGACTATTCCGGGCTCCCGCTTGCGCGGGAGTGACGAAAAAAATGGCGCCGTCGGCGCCATTTTTATTTTGTTCCCGAGCCGAATCAGGATGGCGTTGTCGCAGCGGCCTCTTTGACCGCTTTCATGCTGAGGCGCACCCGGCCCTTCTCGTCGGCCTCGAGCACCTTGACCTTTACCCGCTGGCCCTCCTTGAGGTAGTCGGATACGTTGTTGACGCGCTCCTGGCTGATCTGCGAGATGTGCAGAAGCCCGTCCTTGCCGGGCAGCAGCTGCACGATCGCGCCGAAATCGAGCAGCTTCAGCACCGTGCCGTCGTAGACCCTGCCCACTTCGACGTCGGCGGTGATGTCCTCGATGCGTTTCTTGGCGGCCAGGCCGCCGTCGGAGTTGACGCAGGCGATCGAAATCGTGCCGTCGTCGGAGATTTCGATCGTAGTTCCGGTCTCCTCCTGCAGCCCGCGAATCACCACCCCGCCCTTGCCGATCACGTCGCGGATCTTCTCCGGATTGATCTTGATCTTGATGATGCGGGGAGCATAGCTCGAAATCTCGGCGCGCGATCCCTCGAGCGCCTGCTTCATGATGCCGAGGATGTGCATGCGGCCTTCGCGCGCCTGCGCGAGCGCCACCTGCATGATCTCCTTGGTGATGCCCTCGATCTTGATGTCCATCTGCAGCGCGGTGATTCCGCGCTCGCTTCCCGCCACCTTGAAGTCCATGTCGCCGAGGTGGTCCTCGTCGCCCAGGATATCGGTGAGAACGGAGAAGCGCTTTCCTTCCTTGATGAGGCCCATGGCGATCCCTGCAACATGGGCTTTCATCGGGACCCCGGCGTCCATGAGCGCGAGACTGCCGCCGCAAACCGAGGCCATGGAGGACGAGCCGTTCGACTCTGTGATCTCGGACACGACGCGCATCGAATACGCGAATTCCTCGGCTGACGGCAAGACCGCCACGAGCGCACGTTTCGCCAGCCGTCCGTGGCCTATTTCGCGGCGCTTGGGTGAACCCATGCGACCTGTCTCACCGGTGGCGTAAGGCGGCATGTTGTAATGGAGCATGAAGCGCTCCTTGTACTCGCCCATCAGCGCGTCGATGATTTGTTCATCGCGCCCGGTCCCGAGAGTCGCCACCACCAGCGCTTGCGTTTCGCCGCGGGTGAAGAGCGCCGAGCCGTGCGTGCGGGGCAGCGCGCCGACGCGAACGCTGATCGGCCGAACCGTGCGCGTGTCGCGGCCGTCGATGCGCGGCTCGCCATCCAGGATCTGGTTGCGGACGATTCGCGATTCGAGCTCGAAGCATATTTCCTTCACCGCGTTCGCTTCGGGCCCGCCTTCCTTGCCCACGCCGACCTCTTCGAACACGCGCTTCCAGATTGCGTCTATCGCCTCGGAGCGCGCCTGTTTCTGCCGCAACGCGAACGCAGCCCGCAGCTCGCTCTCGGCCAGCTCCTTGATACGGCCTGCAAGCGCCTGATCCTTCTCCGCGGGCTTCCAGTCCCAGGCGGGCTTTGCGGCTTCGTCAGCCAATTCGTGAATCGCCTGGATTGCCGCTTTCATCTGCTCATGACCGAAAACAACCGAGCCGAGCATGACGTCCTCGGCAAGCTCGTGCGCCTCCGATTCCACCATCAGCACCGCGTGCTCGGTGCCCGCGACCACGAGGTTGAGCTGGCTTTCCTTCTGCTGCGTCGCGGTGGGGTTGAGAACGTACTGGCCGTTGATGTAGCCGACACGCGCGGCTCCGATCGGGCCCTTGAACGGGATGCCGGAAAGCGTCAGCGCGGCCGAGACCCCGATCAAGGCCGCAATGTCGGGATCGACTTCGGGATTGCACGACAGCACCTGCGCAACCACCTGTATTTCGTTGTAGAACCCGTCCGGAAACAACGGACGGATGGGCCGGTCGATCAGCCGGGAGGTCAGCGTCTCCTTTTCCGAAGGCCTGCCTTCGCGCTTGAAAAAGCCGCCCGGAATCTTGCCCGCGGCGTAGGTCTTCTCGACGTAGTCACAGGTGAGCGGCAGGAAGTCCTGGCTGGCCTTGGCCTGCCTCGCTCCGACCACTGTGCAGAGCACGACGGTGTCGTCCATGTTCACCACGACCGCTCCGTGCGCCTGGCGCGCCATTTCGCCGGTTTCAAGCGTGACTTGGTTCGCGCCGTAGGTGAAGGTCTTCCTGATGGGGGTCAGCTGCATGATTTTCTCGATCGGTTGACGGAACTCGCGCGCGGGTCCCGTTGGTTCTGGTGGGGCCGGCACCGACGCAGGGGCGCCAGGCCGTATCTGGAAATCAAAACGCCCATCGGGATCTCATGGGCGTCGGGGAAGTTACTTGCGCAGGCCAAGTTGCTCGATCAGCTGATGGTATTTCCCGTTGTTCTTTCGCTTGAGGTAGTCGAGTATCTTGCGACGCTGGTTCACCATCTTCAGCAATCCGCGCCGCGAGTGATGGTCCTTGACGTGCGTCTTGAAGTGGTCGGTCAGCCCGTTTATCCGGGCCGTAAGCAAGGCGATCTGCACTTCCGGGGAACCCGTATCGCCCGCCGCGCGCTGGTGCTGCTGGACGATTTGCGCCTTTTCCGTAACGCTGACCCGCATTCTCTTGTCTCTTCGCGAAAGGCCGGCATTTTAACTTGAAATCAGCACCCTCAACAAGCTGTTTTGGGGGCAGACTCCGGGGCGAGCAGCCGCTTCGGCTGCAAGGTCCCGCTCGGGTCCACCTGCCCCGTACCCAGGAAATTTCCGTCCTGGCCGAAGACGGCAACGCCGCCGCTTGCGCAATCGACAGGGACCGCCCGCCCCTGCCGGAACTTCGCCGCGAGGGGCGCTTCGAGCGTCAGGCGCGGCCAGGACTGGAGCAAGGCTTCCAGTGGCAGGAGCCGGTCGCGTCGTTCCGCAGGCAAAATCGCCTCGAGCGCTTCCAGCCTGATCGACTGCTCCAGCGCGAACGGGCCCACGGCGGTGCGCTCCAGAGCCGCGAGATGCGCGCCGCAGCCGAGGGCCGCGCCGATATCCTCGGCAAGCACTCGAATGTAGGTGCCCTTGCTGCACTCGACGAACAAGCCGACCGTATCCCCTGCGAATTTCTCCAGCACCAGCCGGCGGATCGCGACGCGGCGTGCGGTGCGTGCAACATGCTCGCCGCGGCGGGCGTACTCGTACAAAGGCCGGCCCCGATGCTTGATTGCAGCGTACCGAGGAGGCAGTTGCTCGATCTCGCCCCGGTAGCGCTCCAATGCGGCGAGCAGCTCGTCGCGGGTCACCTTGACTTCGGCGCGCGAAACCACCGGACCTTCGGCGTCGCCGGTCTCGGTGCGCTCGCCGAGCTTGAGGAGCGCGCGATAGCTCTTGTCCGCATCGAGCATCCCCCCGGAAAACTTGGTCGCCTCCCCCAGCGCTATCACGAGCAAACCGCTTGCCAGGGGGTCGAGCGTTCCGGTATGGCCGGCGCGCCTTGCGCCGAGGAGGCGCTTCGCTCTTTGCAGCACGGCGTTCGAGCTTGGTCCGACCGGCTTGTCGATGAGCAACACTCCGCTGACCGCCTCCTGCAGCACGTCACCCCCGGACATGGGCTTATTCGACCTTCTTGCCGGTGAGCGCGGAGTCGATCAACTGCGACAGGCGCACGCCGCGCTCGACCGAAACGTCGTGCATGAAGCGTATCTCCGGGGTTACGCGGAGTTTCAGGCGCTTTCCGAGCTGGACACGCAGGAATCCCGCCGCGCGTTTGAGGCCCGCCTCGATCCTCGTCAGGGATTCCGCATCGGCCAGAGTCGTGAAGAAAACCTTGGCGTAGGCAAGGTCGGGGGAGACCTCGACCCCGGTGAGGGTGATCATGCCGACACGCGGGTCTTTGAGCTCGGCCCTCAACAATTCCGACAGCTCCCGCTGGATCTGATCGGCGACGCGGCGCAGGCGTTGCTGGTTGGCCATGAGGTCACCGGATGCTCAAGCGAAGCGTGCAGCAGATCCTTCGACGCGCTAAAGCGCTCCTCAGGATAGCTCGGACACTACAGTGTCCGAGCCACTTCCTGGACTTCGTAGATTTCGAACTGGTCGCCGACCTTGAGGTCGTTGAAGTTTTTCACCGACATGCCGCACTCGAAGCCGGCCTTCACCTCGCGCGCATCGTCCTTGAAGCGCTTGAGCGAATCGATCTCGCCCGTGTGGACGACGACGTTGTCGCGCAAGACCCTGACCAGTGCGTTGCGGCGCACCACGCCTTCGAGCACCATGCAACCGGCTACCGCGCCGACCTTGGAGATCTTGAATACCTGGCGCACGTCGACCAGACCGAGGATGGCTTCTTTTTTCTCCGGCGCGAGCATGCCGGAGAGCGCCGCCTTCACTTCGTCGACGGCCTCGTAGATGATGTTGTAGTAGCGCACGTCCACGCCCGAGCCCTCGGCAGCCTTGCGCGCAGCCGCATCGGCACGGGTATTGAAACCGATGATCACCGCCTTGGAAGCGAGCGCCAGATTCACGTCGGATTCGGTGATCGCGCCTACCGCGCTGTGCACGACATTGACCTTGACCTCGTCGGTCGAAAGCCGGCTGAGCGCGTGCACCAGCGCTTCCTGAGAACCTTGGACATCGGCCTTGATAAGAAGCGCGAGCACCCTCGCCTCGCCTTCGCCCATCTGCTCGAACAGGTTTTCCAGCTTGGCGGCCTGCTTCTTCGCGAGCTTCACGTCGCGGAATTTGCCTTGGCGGAATAGCGCGATCTCGCGCGCCTTGCGCTCGTCGCCGAGCGCCATGACGTCCTCGCCTGCCGCAGGTACGTCCGACAGGCCCTGGATCTCGACCGGAAACGAAGGACCGGCCTCATGAACCGCGCTTCCACTTTCGTCGAGCATGGCGCGAACCCGGCCGAAGGAGCTCCCGGCGAGCACGATGTCGCCGCGACGGAGCGTTCCGGACTGAACCAGCACCGTGGCCACCGGTCCGCGGCCTTTGTCCAACCGAGCCTCGATCACAAGGCCTTTGGCCAGCGTGTCCACCGGAGCTTTCAGCTCCAGCACCTCGGCCTGCAGCAGCACCTGCTCCAGCAGCGTATCGATGCCGGCGCCGGTTTTCGCCGACACCGGAACGAACGGAGAATCCCCGCCGTATTCCTCGGGTACCACGGTCTGCGCCACCAGCTCCTGCTTGACCTTTTCCAGGTTCGCCTCGTGCTTGTCGATCTTGTTGATCGCCACCACGATGGGGACTTCGGCCGCCCGGGCGTGATGGATCGCCTCTATCGTCTGCGGCATCACGCCGTCGTCCGCCGCGACCACCAGCACGACGATGTCGGTCAATTTCGCACCGCGTGCGCGCATCGCCGTAAAAGCTTCGTGGCCCGGCGTATCCAGGAAGGTGATCATGCCGCGCGGCGTCTGCACGTGGTAGGCGCCGATGTGCTGGGTAATGCCGCCCGCCTCGCCCGAGGCGACCTTCGTGCGGCGGATGTAATCGAGGAGCGACGTTTTCCCGTGGTCGACATGCCCCATCACCGTGACCACGGGCGCACGCGGCTTCAGCTCGGCTTCCTCGTGGTGTTCGGGTACGTCGTCGGCGAGCAGGGATTCCGGATCGTCGAGTTTTGCCGCCTTGGCCTGGTGGCCCATTTCGGTCACGACGATCATTGCGGTTTCCTGGTCGAGCACCTGGTTGATGGTCACCATGTTGCCCAGTTTCATCAGCACCTTGATGACTTCGGCGGCCTTGACAGACATCTTGTGGGCGAGATCGCCGACGGAAATGGTCTCCGGCACCATGACCTCGCGAACGACCGGTTCGGTGGGCGCGCTGAACTGCTGGACGCCTTCAGCGGCCGGCGCGACCACGGTCCTGTGTCTGGCGCCCTTGGGGTTATGCCAGCCCGAGGCTCCCTGCACATCCCCGCGCGTCTTGATCGTGCGGCGCTTGACGCCCTCGTCCTTCCAGACCTTGATTTCCTTCGCCTTCTTCGCGCCCTTCTTTTCGGCCCCCGGTGCGACCTTCGGCTTGTGCAGCGTGGTGTCGGAGGCGGGTGCCGGCGCCTGCGCCTTCACCTCGCTCGGCTTGGCTTCGGCCTGCTTGCGCTCGCGCTCCTGTTTCTCCACCACGTCCGCGGCCTGCCGCGCGGCCAACTCCTCATGGCGGCGCTGCTCTTCCTCGCGGAACTCCGCTTCGCGCGAATCGACCGCGCCTGCGGAAGCGCCGGGCGCTTCCGCAGGCGCACCCGGCTCCGCGTCGCGCTTGACGAAGATGCGCTTCTTCTTGACTTCGACCTGGATGGTGCGCGCTCTGCCGCTCGCATCCGACTTCTTGATGATCTCGGAGGTCTGCTTGCGCGTCAGGGTGATCTTGTTCTTGGGTTCCGATGAGCCGTGTGACTTGCGCAGGTATTC
>DATHJM010000049.1:0-2855 GCA_035489775.1 Burkholderiales bacterium | reverse complement strand
CACCGAAAGCGCGGCGGTGCTGGGTTCGTAGCGCGCGATTGCGGAAAGCGGCACCTGACCCCTGCTCGGGGAGAGGACGTAGACGTCCTTCAGGGCCTCGGGGCCTTGCCAGTACTGCGGCGCGACTTCCATGATCACGTGGTACTGGTTGAGCGCCGAATAGATCGTCGAGACCTGCGCCTGGCCGAAAGCGTTGTAGAGCGCCTGGTCGATCGTCTTCGGCGTGATCCCGAGGCGTGCCGCCGTGGGCCGGTCGATCACGATCAGCGTCTGCAGGCCCTTCTCCTGCTGATCGGTGTTGACGTCGGTGATCTCGGGAAGCGCGGATAGCGCGCGGCGCACGCGCGGCTCCCACAGGCGCAGTTCGGCGAGATCGTCCGCCTGCAGCGTGAACTGGTACTGCGCGCCTGACTGCCGTCCGCCGATGCGGATGTCCTGCACCGGCACGAGGAACAGATTCGCGCCCGCCTCCTGCGCGAGACGCGGGCGCAGCCGCGCGACCACCTGATCGGCGCTGATGCGGCGCTCCTTCAGTGGCTTCAGGGAAATGAACATGAAGCCGGAATTGCGCTGGCCGCCTCCGGTGAAGCCCACCACGTTCTCGACCGCCGGGTCGCTCTTCACGATCTCGATGAAGTCGGCGAGCTTCTGGCGCATCGCCTGGAAGGAAATGCCCTGGTCGGCCTGGATCGAGCCGACCATGCGCCCGGTGTCCTGCTGCGGGAAGAATGCCTTGGGCACGCCGTTGAAGGACGTGTACGGGACCCCGGCGAAAAGACAGTAGTTGAGCCCGATGGTCGCCGCGAGGATCAGCATCATCAGGCGCGAGTGACGCAGCGCCCACGCGAGGCTCGCCTCGTACTCGGCGAGCATCCACTGAAAGACCCGTTCGCTGGCTGCGAAAAGCCGCCCGGGGCGCCGTTCGCTCCGGGCCTTCAGCAGCCGCGCGCACATCATCGGCGTGGTCGTGAGCGAGACGGCGAGGGATACCAGGACCGCGACCGAAAGCGTCACCGCGAACTCGCGGAAGAGTCGTCCCACGACCCCTCCCATGAGCAGGATGGGAATGAAGACCGCAATCAGGGAGAAGCTCATCGACATCACCGTGAAGCTCACTTCCTTCGCCCCCAGCAGCGCCGCACGGAACGGCGGCACGCCGCGCTCGATGTGGCGCGAGACGTTCTCCAGTACGACGATGGCGTCGTCCACTACGAAACCGGTCGCGATCGTCAGCGCCATCAGCGACAGGTTGTTCAGGCTGAAACCGGCGAGGTACATCACGCCGAATGTCGCGACGAGCGACACGGGCACCGCCACCGCGGGGATCAGGGTCGCGCGGGCGTTGCGCAGAAACACGAACACGACCAGTATCACGAGCGCCATCGCGATTAGAAGCGTCCGCTCCACTTCGAAGAGCGACGCGCGGATCGTGCTGGTGCGCTCGAGCACCACATCGAGGTTGATCGCCCCCGGAATCGACGCACGCAGAAGCGGGAGCAGCTCGCGTACGCGCTCGACCGTCTCGATGATGTTGGCGTTGGGCTGCCGGTTGATGATGACCAGCACCGAGGGCTGGCCGTTCGAAGAGCCGGCGTTGCGCAGGTCTTCCACCGAATCGACCACCTCGGCGACCTGTGAAAGGCGCACCGCTGCTCCGTTGCGGTAAGCAACGATGAGCGGAACGTATTCGCTCGCCTTCTTCGCCTGGTCGTCGGCCTGGATCTGCCAGTGGCGATCGCCCTCCTCGATCGAACCCTTGGGCCGGTTTGCGTTGGCCGCCGCGAGCGCCGCGCGCACCTCGTCCAGCCCGATGCCGTAGCTGTTGAGAGTCGTCGGGTTCAGCTCGACCCGCACCGCGGGGAGCGACGCACCGCCGACGGTGACCTGTCCGACACCGCTCAGCTGGGAAATCTTCTGTGCGAGGATCGTGGACGCCGCGTCGTACATCTGCCCGCGGTCCATCGTGGGGGAAGTGAGCGCGAGGATCATGATCGGCGCATCGGCCGGGTTGACCTTGCGGTAAGTCGGGTTCCGGGGAAGGCTCGTGGGCAGCTGGCTTCTGGCGGCATTGATCGCCGCCTGCACGTCGCGCGCGGCGCCGTCGATGTCGCGGTTGAGGTCGAACTGCAGCGTGACGCGCGCGTTGCCGAGCGAGGAGGACGAGGTCATCTCGGTCACGCCGGCGATGCGCCCGAGCGCGCGCTCGAGGGGCGTCGCCACGGTCGCGGCCATCACCTCCGGGCTCGCGCCCGGAAGCTGGGCCTGCACCGAGATCGTCGGGAAATCCACCTGCGGCAGCGGCGCGACAGGCAGGAGCCCGAATGCCACCGCGCCGGCCAGCGTGATGCCGGCGGTGAGGAGCGTGGTGGCGACAGGGCGCCGGATGAAAGGCTCGGTCAGGTTCACGGCCGCTCGCCCTCGAGGGAACTGTCGCGCGCCCCTTCAGGTGCAACACCGCCGGCGCGCCGCGCCAGGCGGTCGAACCAGAGATAGATGACGGGCGTGGTGAAAAGCGTGAGTGCCTGGCTCACGATCAGGCCCCCCACCATGGTGATTCCGAGCGGGTGCCGCAGCTCCGAGCCGACACCGGTACCGAGCATGAGCGGCAGCGCGGAGAGCAGCGCGCACATCGTCGTCATGAGGATCGGCCTGAAGCGCAGCAGGGACGCCTGATAGATCGCCTCGCGCGGGCTCTTGCCTTCCTTGCGCTCCGCGTCCAGGGCGAAGTCGATCATCATGATGGCGTTCTTCTTGACGATGCCGATCAGGAGAACGATGCCGATGATGGCGACGACGCTGAGATCCGAGCCCGCCATCATCAATGCCAGCAGGGCGCCGATGCCGGCCGACGGCAG
>DATHJM010000048.1:0-12931 GCA_035489775.1 Burkholderiales bacterium | reverse complement strand
GCGCGGGCCTGCGGAAGAGTGGTATTGACGACGTCGAACTTGTAGTCGATGTTGCCGGCGAGGAGCGCAGTCATCGTGGGCGCGCCGCCCTGGAACGGCACGTGCACGGCGTCGAAGCCGGCCTGCTTCTTGAAAAGCTCGGCAACGAGGTATACGTGCGTGCCCAGGCCCGCCGCCCCGTAGTTGAGCGCGCCGGGTTTCGATTTCGCGAGCGCGACCAGGTCCGCGATCGAATTCACCGGCAGCGAGGGCCGCGCGATCACGGTGAGCGGGCTGCTCATGATGGGCGCGATCGCCGCGAAATCTCTTTCCGGATCGATTTTGGGATTGGCGAAGATGTGCGGCGCGACCGCGAGCGAGCTCACGCTGCCGAGAAGCAGCGTGTAGCCGTCGGGCGCGGCCTTTGCAACCGTTTCCGAGCCGAGCAAGCCGCCGACCCCCGGGCGGTTCTCGATGACGACCGGCTGGCCGAGACCCTCGGAGAGTTTCTGCACGACGACGCGCGCGACGCTGTCGCTCGATCCGCCCGGCGGGAACGGGACGATCAGCCGGAGGGGGCGGCTCGGATACGTTTGGGCGTGCAGCCCGAGCGCGCACGCCGTCCCCGCGATGCAGATCAGGGAACGGGCGATTCGCACCGAACGACGGCGCAAAGACTGTCTGCGTCGCGCGCGACCCCTAGCGGGCGCCCAGTTCGTTCCGCACGACCAATCCGCCTTTCATCACGAACCTCACTCGTTCCATTTCGGCGACGTCCTCGAGCGGGTTTCCGGAGACGGCGATGATGTCGGCGAACTTGCCTTTTTCGATGCTCCCTATCTGGTTCTCCCAGCCGTAGTTCAGCATCCGGGCGGCGGGAAGATAGGCCGTCTGCAAGGCCTGCACCGGACTCATCCCCCATTTCACGAAGTATTTGAACTGGTCGGCCTGCTTGCCGTGAGGGATGGTGGCGGAAGTGGCGCCGCTTCCGAACACGATCGGAACGCCGGCTCCAAGCGCCCTCTTGAAGGCCTGCTCCATCAGGCGCAGGCGCGAGTTCCTGCCGCCGGTTTCCCGCAAATCGGCTTTTTCAAGGGAGATCAAATCGTCGATGGTCGGGATGAAGTAGAGCTTCTTCTGCAGAATCATCCGAACTCCCGCATCGTCGAGCTCGAGCAGGTGATTGGGCGAGTCGACCCCCGCGCTCAAGCAACTGCGCATGCCTTCTCCCCCGTAAGTGTGGCAGGCCACCTTCAGCCCGAGCCGGTGGGCCTCGTCCACGATCGCCTCGACTTCTTCAAGCGTCAACGACGGGCTGTTGACCAGCGTCGCGTCCGGCCTCCACATGTGAACCGGGCCGACGAAATCCTGGGTCGTGTAGATCTTTATCCAGTCGACGCCGTGCAGCTTGGCCTCGCGCACGGCGGCGCGGGCGAGCCAGGGAGAGTTGGTGTTCTTGTTTTCCGTGAATCCTTCGTAGTAGCGCAGCGACTGCGTGTCCGCGTAGTAGTTGGTCGCGCGCTGGTTGATCGACTGGCCGACGACCTGCATCCGCGGCCCCTGGAACTGGCCGGAATTGATCGCGTCGCGGATGTCCACGGTATTGAATCCGCCGCGCGAATCCATGTCCAGAACGGTGGTGAAACCGGCGTCGAGATCGACTTGCGCGTTCGCCAGCGCGATCAGCGTGCGCTTGGCGGGCGTGTTGGGCTGGTTGAGATTCAGGTGGACGTGCGCGTCGATCATGCCGGGAAGCACGGTCGCCGAGCCGAGTTCGAGCACGGTCGCGCCGGCCGGAACCTGCACCCCCGCCCCGACCTCGGCGATGCGATCGCCCTTGACGACGATCACCTGGTTGCCGAGCATCCTGCCCGACCGGGCATCGAACAGCCGCACTGCCCGGATCGCGACGACCTGGTTCGGCGGCGCGAGGAATTTTCGCGCTTCCGGAGACGCCGAGGGCGTTCTTGCGGGTCCCGATCCTGTTCCCTCCCCTTCCTGAGACCGCACCGCGGTGCTTGCGACTGCGGCGATCGCGGCGACGAACACGACGACGAGCTTGTTCAGATTACGCATGGGCTCCTCCCTTGTCTCGAACTGCGCTGATCGGAAATGCGCTTCATGTTACGCGAATAGCGCTATTCGACCGCAAGATCCGGGTGGTTTCACCCTTGACGCCTGGCTAATATGGGCCGAAAGGAGGACACCCATGAGCTTTCAAATCAGCGCTCTCGGACACGAGCAGTTCGCGCCGCTTTTCAGGCTGCCTGACGATGAACTTGCCGGCCATTTCGCGGTTCGCCGCACTGCCACCACCAAACCGGGTTTCCCATGTCGCGTGAGCCTCGCCGACGCCGATATCGGTGACCGATTGATTCTGGTCAACTACGCGCATCAGGATGCCGCCTCGCCCTATCGTGCCAGCCACGCGATTTTTGTCCGGGAGGGAGTCGAGCAGGCCCGGCCGGCAGTCGACGAGGTGCCCGAACTCTTCAGATCCCGAATGCTGTCGCTGCGAGCTTTCGACAATGACGGAATGATCGTGACCGCGGATTTGTGCGACGGAAAGCAGCTCGAGACTTTGCTCGGGACGCAGCTCGCCTCCCGGGCTGTCGCGTACGTTCATATTCACTACGCCAAGCCTGGATGCTATGCCGCAAGGGCGGATCGCGCCTGAGCATCTAGTCCGTTGGAGAGGGTGTCGCAGCGTTGACGGATCGCGGCGAGTTTCTGACAAAAGCCCCTCTGGCGGCCTTCTTGTCTTGGGTCGAGGTTGACACTTCGGGGTGTTCGGCCCCTCCTATACGGTGTAGGGGCAGGGCATGGTTTTTGCTCTGGAAATATCATGGCGACCCGTTACCTCGAAGCTATGCAGAGCCTCAATCTCATTGCGCCCGAGCGCTTGGCCGAGGCGCTCGAGATCGCCGATGGCCGCGTGGGGCTGCGACCTTTCCATGAAGGGTGTAATGCTGCCCTGATGGAGACCGTTTTTTCGGTTCCGGATGACCAGTTTCGTTGGTTCCGACTGGTGCTGCGCAAAATGGCGGAGAAGCACCAGCGCCACAAAAACGCGCTGCCGTCCTACGGCGACTTGAATTTACAGGGCTCGTGATGCGTTGAGCATCGCCGTCGCGCCGGCTCAATCGGCCTGCGCGCCGGAATGCTTCACCGCGACCGCCCAGCGGTTGATTTCCGCGTCGAGGAATCCCGCGAATTCGCGCGCGCCCGCGAAGCCAGCCGTCATGCCCGGTTTTTCGAATGCGGCGATGACCTCGCGATCGGACAGGATCCTGCGCAGCTGGGCCTCCAGCCGCGCGATGACGGGCTGCGGGGTTCCGCCGGTGGTCATGACGCCGGTCCAGCCGCTTACCTCGAAGTCGGGAAAGCCGGACTCGATCAGGGTCGGCGCGTCGGGAAACATCGCGCTGCGCTCGCGCGAGGTGACTGCGAGCAGCTTGACCTTGCCGGCCTTGATCTGCGGCGCGGAGATGGAGAGCGCATCGAACATGAAATCCACGTCGCCGGCGAGCAGCGCCGCCATCGCCGCGGGCGCCCCGCGGAAGGGAACATGCACCGCGTCGAACTTTCCATAGTACTTGAGCAGCTCGCCCGACAGATGGATGCTCGTGCCGTTGCCGTTCGAGGCGAAATTGAGCTTGCCCGGATTGCGGCGCGCGTGCTCGAGCAGCTCGCGCACGCCGTTGACGGGCGTCTTCGCTGAGACCACCAGCACGTTCGCGCCGCTGCCCACGAGCGCTACCGGGGCGAGGTCCTTGCGCATATCGAAGGGCAGCGTCTTGTACAGCGACACGTTGATCGCGTTGGGCGGCGCCGCTATGAGGAGCGTGTGGCCATCGGGCGGCGCCTTGGCGACGAATTCGGTGCCGATGTTGCCGCCCGAGCCGGTGCGGTTCTCGACGATCACCGGCTGTCCCAGCGCGTCGCCCAGGCGGGGCGCCAGCGCCCGCGCGGTGAAATCCGTGATTCCCCCTGGAGGAAAAGTGACGACGAGCCTGATCGGCTTCCAGGGATATTGCGCGAGCGCGGAGAGCGATAGCAGCAGTCCGGCGGCGACGAGCGTGACCACCCCGGCGCTTCGCGCCACCCCTCCTTTGAAAGGAGGGGAAAAAATCATGCTGCCTGCTTGGACGCGGCGCGCGGCTTCTGCAATCGCGGCAAGACTTCCTTTGCGACCAGGGTAATCTGATCGACGGCTTCCTCGTGCGTCATGTGGCCGGCGTGGCCCATCATGAGGAAGTGGCCCAGGCCGCCGATGTTGTCGATGAACTCCGCGAGTTGCTGATACACGTCGTCCGGCGTTCCGACGAACATGACGCCCGCCTTGACGAGGTCCTCGACCGCGCCGTGGTGCGTGTCGACCGCTTTTCCGTCGCGGGTGGTCGTGGTGCGCTTGCCGCGCGCCTTGATCATGCGCACCGCGTCTTTCACCGAAAAATATCCGGGCGGCGTGCCGAAGGGCTCGGCGACGCGGCCCGAGGAACGCAGGTAGCCGACCATGACTTCGGCGCGGCGCATCGCCTCTTTCCTGTCCTGCGCGATCGCGACGATGCCGAGGTAGGAAAAGCGGTCCGGCGCGGGCGCGGGCCTGCCGAGGTCCGCGCAGGCCTTGCGGTAGTGATCGAACAATTCCTTGGTCTGGAAACCGGAGAGGAACGTGCCTAGCACGTAGCCGCGCTCGGCGATCTCGCGGATGTTCTGCGGGCTGCGGCCGGTGATCCACACCGGCGGGTGCGGCTCCTGATAGACGCGCGGCCAGACGTTGACGTTGCGGTATTGAAAATGCTCGCCCTGCCAGTCGAAGGGCCCGTCGATCGAGGTCATCGCCTTGATGATCAAGTCGTGCGCTTCCCAGAAGCGGTCCATCTGGCCGACTGCGGAGCGCACCGAGAGCGGCACCTCGTAGGGCACGCCGCGCACCAGGCCCATCTCCAGGCGCCCGCGCGAGATCACGTCGATCATCGCGAACTCCTCGGCGACGCGCACCGGGTCGAGGCGGTTGGCGATCGGGTAGCCGAGGGTGAGGAGGCGCGCCCGCTTGGTCTGCCGCGCGAGGATCGCGAGCGGCACCGCGGCCACGGGGCAGCAGCAGGTCGCGGTCGCGTGGTGCTCGTTGATCATGATGTCGAGGCCCAGCTCGTCCGCGAGCATCCATTCGTCGAGGCGGTGGTGGTAGTTCTCGGCCATGACGCGCGGATCGCAGTTGCGGCTCGCGAGGTTGACGCGCAGCGACTTGTGCTCCGGCGCCCAGGCTTCGGGACAGGGTTGCTCGGAAAAGTGGTAGATCCTCATGACATCTCCTTCGTTCACGCCCTCGCCGCCTGCCGCTCGAGCCCGAACTCGATCACGCGCCGCGCAACGGCCTCGGGCTGCTCCATGTGCGGGAAATGGCCCGCCTCTGCGATCTCCTCGAATTTCGCCCCGGGGATCGCGGCGCAGTAATTCCTGCCGTAAGCGAGCGGCGCGAAGCCGTCGTTCGCGCCCCACAGAAACAAGGCCGGGATGCGGATCCGGTGCAGCCGCGCCTTCAGCTTCGGGTTGTACATGTAGGGGTTCCACGCGAACAGCGCGGTGGCTTCGCGGTTGCGCGCCATCGCCGTCAGCTCCTCCTCAGGCAGCGACTCGTAGTCCCGCAGCCACACCGCGGGGTTGCGGAACGACAGCTCTTCCCAGCGGCTGCGCGGCGTGGCAAAGATGTCGAGGATGTCGCTCTTGTCGCGCGCGCCGAATTTCGCGCCTACCGCTCCGATCATGACCAGGCGCGACACGCGCTCGCAAGTCTTGGTCGCGATTTCAGCGGCGACCCAGCCGCCGAACGAGGCGCCGACGATGACCAGGTCGCGCAGGTCGAGCTGCTCGATCAGGTCGAGATAGAAATACGACATGTCGTCGACGCTCGCCATGCCCCTGGGCAGCTCCGAGTGACCGAACCCGGGATGCGAAGGGGCGATCACCTGCGCATGGCGCGCGAGACGCTCGATCAGTGCCTGCGAACCGTGCAGGCCGATGTGCGGATGCAGGAAGAGGACCGGGCGCCCCTTCCCCCGCCGGAGGATTTCGATGTTCGCGCCCGCGATTTTTTCGGTTACCGGGCCATCTGCGGAATCCATGATTCAGTCCACCTTGATCTTCGCTTCGCGTATGACCTTGCCCCAGCGCTCGTATTCGGTCTTCAGCAGATCGCGAAACGCCGCGTCGGACATCGGCAAGGGCTCCGCGCCCTGCTTGAGAAGCAGATCCTTCACGTCGGGCTGCACGAGTATGCGGTCGATCTCCCCGTGCAGCTTCGCGAGCACCGCGCCCGGGGTCGCCGAGGGCGCGAACAGCGCGTTCCAGATTACCACGTCGAAATCCGGAAAGCCCGACTCCGCCACCGTCGGAATCTCCGGCGCGAACACCGAGCGCCGGGCGCCGGTGGTGGCGATGCCGCGCAGCTTGCCCGAGCGGATATGCGGCAGCACCGTCGGCGCCGCAGCGAGCATGACGCCGACTCGGCCGCCCAGCACGTCGTTCACTCCGGGAGGGCCGCCCTTGTAGGGCACGTGCACCATCTTTATTCCCGCGGTGAGCTTGAGCAATTCCCCCGACAGGTGCGCGGGCGATCCGTTTCCCGCCGAGGCGTAGTCCACTTTCCCGTTTTGCTCCCTGACGTAGGCAAGGAATTCCTTGAAGGAATTGACCGGCACCACCGCCGGATTGACGAAGAGCAGCAAGGGATTCACCGTCAGCATCGCCACCGGCGCGAGGTCCTTCATGGGATCGTAGGAGAGCGCCATCAAATGCGGATTGGTGGTGATGTTGGCGTTGCTGCCCATCACCAGCGTGTACCCGTCCGGCGCCGAGCGCGCCACCGCCTCCGCGCCGACGCCGCCGTTGGCGCCGACGCGGTTCTCGACGACCACCGGCTGGCCGAAGCTCTCCGAGAGCTTCTGCCCGACCACGCGGGCGGCGAGGTCCGAGCCGCCGCCGGCGGGAAACGCGACGACGATCCTGACCGCGCGCGAGGGGTACGGCTGAGCGCAGCACTGCAGCGCGCATCCCAGCATCAGAAGGAAAACGGCCGCCAGCCGGCCGGCTTCGGAAATCACAAGCGCCCCTGCAGAAAGCGCAGCAGGCGCGGCGCGAAAAACCCGGAGTAACTTCCCGGCTCGTCGATCGGGTCGCCGATCCAGAAGTGCGGCGCGCCGGCGAGCACCGCCGAGCGCACGTAGTGGCCGGCCTGCTTCAGCGCCTCGAGGAAGGCTTCGCCCTGCTCCTCGTGATCGACCACGTCGTCCCCGGTGCCCCAGGCGAGGAGAAAGGCCGTGCCGTTGTTTTTCGCCGAGACGTAGGAGAGCGGCGAAGCGTCGAAGTAGATGCGCCGGTCGTCGAGCAGGCTCGCGCCCAGGAATCTCTCGACGATCTGGTCGCGCGGCCGCGAGACCTGGTCGTGGCGCCATTGCCGCGCGAGATCGTGGACCCCGTACACCGAGACCGCGGCCTTCACCTGCGTGGAGATGCTGCCGTGGGGATCGCCTGGGTTGCCGTCCTTGAAGAGCGCGTGCTCGCCCGCGAGGGCGACCAGCGACGCGAGGTGCCCGCCCGAGGAGTCGCCCATGAGGGCGATGCGCTCGGGGTCGATCCTGAGCTCGGCCGCCCTGCCCTTTACGAACTGCACCGCCGCGCGCACATCCTGCACCGCTTCGGGATAGACCTTCTCCGCGGGCTTGGACAGGCGGTGCGTGACGGCCAGCGTGACATAGCCGCGCTCGGCGAGCCACGGCCCCAGGTAGCGGTAGTTGTCCAGATTGGCGAGGCGCCAGCCGCCGCCGTGGACTGCGACCAGCGCGGGAAATTTCCCGGGCCCCTTCGGCGCATAGAGATGCGCCTTCAGCGATACGCCGCCGTGGACGGCGTACTCGACTTCGCGGCGCTCATCCGCTGCACTGTTCATCGTCCCACGCTCCCTGTTCTACGCGGCGGCCAGACCGTTACTATAACGTTACAATGGGCCGAGCTTATGAAGCCGGTGTTTTTTGCGCTTGCAGTCACGCTCGCCTGCTGCGCGGGCGCGCGGGCCCAGTCTTTTTCCGGCCTCGCCCTGGACGCCCGGCCCGATCGCATGCAGCGGCTCGCCGCGGCGGCGAAAAAGGAAGGCACGCTCAATTACTACACTTCGATCCCGGACAAGGACGTCGGGGTCCTCGCCGACGATTTCGGCAGGCGCTACGGCGTCAAGGTCAACCTGTGGCGCGCTTCCTCGGTCAAGGTCCTGCAACGCGCCGCGGCCGAAGCGCGCGCGAACCGGTGGGAATTCGATGTGGCGAGCGTTTCCTCGCCGGAGATGGAGGCGATGCACCGGGAGCAGCTGCTGCAGGAGGCGCGATCGAGCCATCATGGCGACCTCCTGCCCGAAGCGATGCCTTCGCATCGCGCGTGGGTGCCGCAGTTCCTGAACGTGTTCGTGCAGGCGTACAACACCTCGAGGATAGTGAAGGACGAGCTGCCGCAGTCCTACGCCGAGCTCGCGGATCCGAAGTGGAAGGGCCGCCTGGGCGTGGAAGCGGCCGACAGCGAGTGGTACTGCGGCGTGATCAAGAACATGGGCGCGGAAAAAGGCGCGAAGCTGTTCCGCGACATCGTCGCCACGGCCGGCTGGTCGGTGCGCAGCGGGCACTCGCTGCTCGCGAACCTTGTCGCCTCGGGCGAAGTGCCGCTTGCGCTGACCGTCTACAGCTACCGCATCGAGCAGTTGAAGAGCGCAGGCGCGCCGGTCGAATGGTTCGGCATCGATCCGGTCATCGGCCGCTCAAACGGCGTCGGCGTCTCCAGGCGGCCGCCGCATCCCAGCGCGGCCCTGCTCTTCTACGAATACCTGATCAGCGACGCGCAGCCGCTGATGGTGAAGATGAATTACCTTGCGGCGAGCAAAAAGGCAGCCTCGTCGCTGCGCGGTGTGAAAGTCCGGTTCATAGACGCGGGCACGTCGCTCGACGAGCTCGAGCGCTGCGCGAAGGCGTTCGACGAACTGAACGGCGGCCGCGGCGCCCGGTAAGTCGCACCGAATCAGGGAAGAGGGAGCAGCGGCTTCCTGCCCTCGTGCAGCTGCTGGTCGAAAGCCGTGAGCATCACCGCGGTGAGCGCATAGTTCGCCATCAGCGCGGTTATATTGACGACCGAGCTCTGCCCGAACACTCTCACCATCTCAGCGTAGGTTTCGGGGCGGACTTTCCTGTCGCGAAAGAGCTCGCGGCCGTACCCGACGATCGCCGTCTCCTTTTCAGGCGCCCCTGAGACCGGCCTGCGGAACTTCACCATGTCGAGGATCTTCGGGTCGAGGCCCTCCTTCAGGGCGACCGGTTCGTGCGCGGTCCATTCGAACTGGCTGTCGAGCTCGCGCGCGGTCACCAGGATCGCGAGCTCCCGCAGGCGCGGCTCGAGCGGCACCTCGGTGCGCAGGATCCGGTTCATCTCCCGGATCGGTTCTCCCACCCTGGGGCTGTGCAGCCAGATGCCCGCGGGCCCCTGGAACCCCGCGATCGTGGGGCGCTTGGGATCGAGAACCGAGTCGTAGACGCGCTTTCCCTGCTCGTCGAGCGCCTCGCGCTTCGGGAGCGGCAGCCTGGAGCGTGACTCGGGATAGATGTCTTTGGGTAGAGCGGTCATGGCTGATCCCCCGGAAGTTTCGTCGCGCTGCGGCCCGCTCGCGGCGCAGCCCGCGAGCACGAAGGAAAACATCAAAATCAAGCGAATCGATTTCATTTTTCGCCTCCTTACTCCTTTACCGCCCCGGAGTGCCTGATCGCGAGGGCGAACTTGGCGATCTCCGCGTCCCAGAATTTCCCGAACTCCGCCGCGCCCATGAAGCGCACCGTGAGGCCCGCGTTTTCGTAGGCAGCGACGACCTGCGGCTGCGTCAGCGCCCTTGCGATTTCCGACTCGAGCCGCGCGATGATCGCGCGCGGCGTGCCGGCGGTGGTCACGACGCCCGACCAGCCGTTGATCTCGAAGTCCGGGTATCCCGACTCGATCATGGTCGGCACTTCGGGCAGCTGCGCCACGCGACGCGCGCTCGTCACCGCTAGAGCGCGCGCCTTGCCGGCGCGGATGTGCGGCAGCGAGGGCGGCACCGAATCGACCATCACGTCGACGTCGCCGGCGAGGAGCGCCGTCATCGCCGCCGCCGCGCCGCGGTAAGGCACGTGCACGATATCGACGCCGGCGTAGTACTTGAGGAGCTCCGCGGAAAGATGCACCGAGGTTCCGGCGCCGGTCGACGAGTAATTGAGCTTGCCGGGATTGCGGCGCGCCAGCTCGACCAGCTCGGCCAGCGTCTTCGCGGGCGTCCTCGGACCGGCGACGAGGACATTGGGTATTACGCCGATCAGCGCGATCGGGGCGAGGTCGCGGCGCGGATCGAACGCGAGGTCCTTCACCATCGTCTGCACGATCGCCACCTGCGGCGTCGCCGAGAGGAGCGTGTACCCGTCGGGCGCCGCCTTGGCGACGGCCTCGCCGCCCGCGACGATGCCGCCGGCGGGGCGGTTTTCGATCACCACCGGCTGGCGCAACGCCTCCGAAAGGCGCGGGCCGAGCACCCGCGGAGTGATGTCGGCGATGCCGCCGGGGGCGCTCGCGACGATGTAGCGGATCGGGCGGTTGGGGTAGCCGCTTTGCGCCTGCGCCTCGCCCGGGGCAAGCGCGCAAAAAATCACCAGGAGTAATTTCCGCATGACTATCCCCGTCCGCCTCAGTCCTGCAGCGGAATGCGAGCTTCGCGCACGATCCTCGCGAACATCGCCAGGTCCGCCTTGAATTTCGCCTCGAACTGCTCGGGGGTGCTCGCGACGACCTCCCCGCCCAGGCCCGTGAGGCGCTCGCGCACCTCGGGCGCATTCAGCGCTTTCGCGGTCTCGCGCTGCAGGCGCTCGACGATTTCGCGCGGCGTTCCTGCAGGCGCGAACAGGCCCTGCCAGCTGGTCGAGTCGAAGCCGGGAATGCCGCTTTCCGCAACCGTCGGCACCTCCGGCAGCGAAGCGAGGCGCCGCGTTCCGGTGACCGCGAGCGCCTTGATGCGCCCCGCCTTGATGTTCTGCACGCTGGTTGCAAGCGGCACGACGGCGACGTCCACTTCGCCGGCCATGAGCGCCGTGCTGAGCGGCGCGTCGCCCTTGTACGGAACGGGCACGATGTCGACTCCCGCCGAGATCTTCAGGAGCTCCATCGTCAGGTGCAGCGGATTGCCGACGCCCGTCGAGCCGTAGTTGAGCGCGCCCGGCTTCGCCCTGGCGAGCGCGATCAGCTCGCGGGTATTTGCGGCGGGAAATTTCGGATTCGCGACCAGGATCAGCGTCGTGGCGAGGAGCTGCGTCACAGGCGCGAAATCCTTCACCGCGTCGAACGGCAGTTTCCTGTAGAGCGCCGGGCTGATCGCGTGGCCGTTGGTGGTGAGGAGCACGGTGTAGCCGTCGGGCGCGGATTTCGCTACCAGGTCCGCGGCGAGGTTGCCGCCGGCGCCGGGACGGTTTTCCACCAGGATCGGCTGGCCGAGCGAGTCGCCGAGTTTCGGGCTGACGATGCGCGCGAGCGCGTCGACCGCCCCGCCCGCGGCGAAGGGCACGAAGATGTGGATCGGCTTGCTCGGGTAGCTCTGTGCATGCGCAACGCCTGCGCAGAGCGCGGCGAGTGCCGCGATGATTGCAATGCGTGGCGTGTTCATTTTGGGGATTTCCGGGCCGAAACGCGCGCACAGTATAGTCCGGCGGCGGGATGCTAGAGTTCCGGCACGATGAGCTTGACTCGCCTTTGCGCCGCGCTCGCGTGCATCGCGGCTCTCCTCCCTCCGGCGTCGGCGCAGCCGGGCGGCAAGGTGATGCGCATCGTCGTGCCGTTCGCAGCGGGCGGCGCGCGCGAGGTGCTCGCGCGCACCTTCCATAGCGAGCTGGGCGCCGCGCTGGGGGCGACAGCGATCATCGACAACCGCCCGGGCGCCGGCGGCGCCATCGGAACGGCGGGCGTCGCGAAGGCCGCGCCCGACGGGCAGACGCTCATCTTCGCGGCTTCCAGCCACAATGTCACCGCGCTCCTGGGCGCGAATCCCGCGTACGATCCGATACGGGATTTTGCGGCGGTCGCCAATATCGGCATGCAAAGCTACGTGCTCATGGCGAGCGCCGCGGTCCCGGCAAAGACGGTGGCCGAATTCGTCGGGTACGCAAAAGCGAATCCCGGCACGCTCAACTATGCCTCGGCGGGCCACGGCAGCTCGGGCCATCTCGCGATGGCGTACTTCGCGAGCCTCGCGGGCCTGGACATGGTGCACATCCCGTTCAAGTCCTCGGCGGACGCAACCAACGACGTGCTCGCCGCGCGCTCGCACGCGGTGATCGTGCCCAACGTCGGCGCGATTCCTTTCGCCAGGGACGGGCGCATGCGCCTTCTCGGCGTGAGCTCGAAAAGGCGCTCGGCCTTCCTTCCCGACATTCCGCCCGTCTCCGAGAGCGTTCCCGGATACGAGTTCGACTCGTGGTTCGGGCTGCTCGCGCCGGCAAAGACGCCGAAGGCCGTGATCGAGCGCATCAACGCGGAAGTGGCGAAGCTGCTCCGCGACCCGGCGATCCTCGCGCGCCTCGCGAGCCAGGGCGTCGAGCCGCGCCCCTTGAGCCCCGAGGCCTTCGAGCGGCTGATCCGCGACGACTACGAGGACATGGCGAAGGTCGTGAAGGCAGTGGGGCGCATCGAATGAGCACGGTGATCGACATTCATCCGCACGTTGTTTCTTCCGACGCGAAGCGCTACCCGCTCTCCCCCTTGAGCGGGCGGCAATCGGACTGGTCGCGCGAGCGTCCGGTCGGCCCGGAAGGGATGATCGCCGCGATGGACGAGGCGGGAGTCGCGAAAGCGGCGCTGGTGCAGGCCTCGACCTGCTATGGGCACGACAATTCCTGCCTTGCCG